>CAZSNX010000585.1:0-3168 GCA_964607945.1 uncultured Candidatus Obscuribacterales bacterium | reverse complement strand
CTCGCTTCAGGGAATTGAAGCGGATGGTGCCTTTGCGCAACTTGCAGATGATCAGCACTTTCCACTTGTCGGAGATCATGGCGATGGTGGACATGATCGGACATTCGAGCTTATTGTGCACAGGTCCTCCTGGTATCCGAAATGATGCTATTGACAAATTTGCGCTTACTGTATACTTGGATACTAGCGCAAAATAGTTGGGCTGACAACGAGTTGGGCTCAAGTTTCAGTTACTGTCGGACGGATCTGACTTGAAGCGATGGAGAATTGCGAATTCAGTGCCTTGGAGTGGAGCATTCTACGCGATTGCTGCGGCTATCTTATTTGGGGTGAGCACCCCGTTTGCCAAAATGCTTTTGGGTTCATTCGATGCTCTTTTGTTGGCGGCCGTGTTCTACCTTGGTTCTGCTTGCGGTCTGTGGTGCTGGCAAGCTTTATCGAAGGTCGTCAGCGCTAGCGGTTTCGGAGAGGCTAAACTCAAGCGGTCTGATTACGGCTGGCTGGCTGCCGCAACTATTTCAGGTGGTGTGGCCGGTCCAATCTTGTTGCTTTGCGGGCTTACCCATCTGCCGGCGTCGACTACCTCATTGCTGCTTAATTTCGAAGCGGTCTTCACTGCAGCGTTGGCTTGGATCGCTTTTAAGGAAGGGGTGGATAGAAAATTGCTCTTGGGAATGGTCGCCATTACTGGTGGTGGCATTCTTTTGTCCTTGGACGGCACGACCGGCATTGGCTCTGTGTGGTCAATGTTACTGGTGGTGGTGGCATGTCTGGCTTGGGCGGTGGACAATAACTTAACGCGCAAGGTTTCGGGCTGTGATCCGATTCAAATAGCAATGTTGAAGGGTGCGGCGGCCGGAACATTCGGACTAGTATTGGCTATCTGGACAGGCTGTGAGATACCCAGCGCGTCCAGGCTGTTCTTGGCCGCATTGGTCGGATGTTTGGGTTATGGTGTGAGTTTGAGTTTCTTTGTCTTATCACTGAGAAAAATCGGAGCTGCCAGAACCGGGGCTTACTTTTCTTGTGCGCCGTTTTTTGGAGCGTTCTTGTCGATTGCTGTTCTGAAGGAGCCGGTGCCGCTTAGCCTTCCAGCAGCAGTGGTACTGATGGGTTTGGGGATTTATCTGCACTTGACAGAGGACCATCATCACGAGCACAGTCATGTACTTCTCGCGCACGAGCACAGCCATGTGCATGACGAGCATCATTGCCACGAGCACGAAATCGGTCAATTGATAACTGAGCCGCATACTCATTGGCACCGACATGAACCGATCGTACACAGCCATCCGCACTTTCCGGACATTCATCATTTGCACGATCATTGACTTGTCGAGGCATCTTTGTTGGGTTTAACAATCTCCTTACCGCCAGTCTCCGGTGGCTTAACGCTGATGTTTTACGATACGGCCAGTCGAGTTTGCTGGTAGTTAGTGGGCAGACTCAAGGACAACAATTGGAGGATGGAATTAATGAGTATTTTATCGAAGCTTTCATTGTCGCTCGCGCTGGCGGTAACGCTTGGTTTGGGTGCGCAAGTTATTGGTTATGCAGACGAAGCTGCTCCGGATGAATCCACCAAGCAGGAAGCACCAGTCGATGGTGCGGTTAAAAAGGAAGGCAAGAAAGAAAAGAAGGCAAGCGAAGTTAAAAAGGAAAAGAAGGAGTCAGATAAGGCTAAGAAGGGTGGCAAGTGCCACCGAAAGCATGGCAAGAAAAAGTGCGATAAGGGCAGCGACGCTGCGACACCGGCAGCCCCGGCTGGCGATGCTGGCGCAGAAGCCTCGCCGGCACCGACTAAGTAGGAGTTTTCGTAGTCGACACACGGGATGGGGTAGCTCAAACGGTTGCCCCATCCTCTTTTTTAAAGTTTCGATTGGCTGGCGTTGCCTACTGCTCAGACGAAGGAGTGCAGCTCAAAGTGCTCGCCTAAGATGCTGTGGCTGTCGCTATGCAGCCAGCGCTCCAGAATGGTAGCGTATATGGTGCGAAAGTCCATGTTGGGTTTCAGATCGCCCTGGGAAAGGTCGCTTAATCTCGGATATTGCCCATACAATCCGCCTCTTACCGACTCGCCGATGATGAAATTGACGGCAGCCGTGCCATGATCCGAGCCGTGTTCGCGGTTCTCGGCTAAGCGCCTGCCAAACTCAGAAAATGTAATGGTAAGGACGTTACTGGCTAGTCCATGCTGTCGCAGATCAAGATGAAAGGAGAGCAGTCCGTCGGAGAGTTCACGTAGCAGGGTGGCGTGAAGCTGGTGCTGGTTCGCGTGTGTATCGAAGCCCGATAGGGTTAAGAAGTAGACCCGAGTTTCATAGCCGGCAATGATCATTTGACTGATTACGGAAAGTTTTTGCAAAAAGGAGTTTGGTGGATGTTCTGCCGGCCTGTTCTGGCACGTCAGTATTTGCGGGATTTCGGTCGGACCGAGCCGAGCGACGGCTGTAGCACCGGCTAAAGATTTTGGGGCGAGTTCGTCCAAATGAATTGCCAGCGGGTGGTAAGACTTTGTCGCTGTTGTGCGTTCGACTTCGGCTAGATATCTACCCAACCAGCCGGTAGCCGAAATCTTGTTCGGATCGGCTGTTTGCCAGATGTCGTTAGAACGAAAGTGCGATCGGTTGAGGGATGGGCAACCGACACCGAGCATAATGGCAAGCGCTCCTTGCTTATAGAGCTCAGCTAATCCGGTCATACTACTGTGAAGACCAAGGTCGAGATCGATTGGCAAAACGTCGTCGGCGGGAATTGACAGCGTCGGCCTGCTGTCATAGTAATGACCGCAACTGTATGGAACGACTGTATTAAGACTGTCATTACCACCTAATAATTGAATGACAACCAAGACTCTTCGCTTGCTTGCTGGAAGTGGTGCGCGAGAGAAGTCCGTGCACTGGCTGGGAGGCAGTAGAAGGCAGGTGGATGCCAGAGTGTTTTTCAAGAAACTTCGTCTGGAAATGTTCACAGTGGGCAGTCCGTCAAAACAATCCGGGCAGATCTAATAATGAGATCTTACAGTGTATCGGTAAATGATTGCTTGCTCGCATGGTTTGTAATTTGGCGAGTCTTAAAGTTCCGACTCTACCGGGGTGGCTCTGGCATCAAGAAAGCCGGGAGGCGCCAATACTGACACTACTTGTGGTGCTATTGTGATTTCGATCG
>CAZSNX010000584.1:0-3178 GCA_964607945.1 uncultured Candidatus Obscuribacterales bacterium | reverse complement strand
CGAACAAGCGTGCTTGATAGCGCATTGGCCGGGCAATCAATCGCCGCGATGCCGTCTTCTTGCGCTTCCGGAAGAGTCTTCTTCCACTCCGCCAGCTGGCTGATGTCTGAGTTGCCTCTTGGTGCGACAAGCAGGCGGCAGCGGCTGAGCAAGTCGGCGCGCCGGTCGTAACGGGCGATCGATTTGATGTTGTCTTCGCCGATGATGAAGTTGAAACGTGCATCCAGCCCGTAAATCTTGCGAAGCTCGTCGAGTGTGTCAATCGTCCAGGTTACTCCGGGACGGTCGATTTCCAGGCGCGAGGATTCGAGCCGAGGATCGCTTGCTGCTTTAATTTCGGCATCCAGCAATGCGAAGCGCAGCTCCTTGTCCAGCAGATCGTCCTTCTTGTGAGGCGGAGTGCCGCTGGGCATAAAGATTACCTTTTCGAGCCGAAATTGCTCGAGAGCACACAGGGCCATCTGGAAGTGACCGAAATGCGGAGGGTTGCAAGCGCCTCCCATCAATCCAATCTCTCTCATTGTTTTCACCTCGTTGAGAAAAGGGAAACGGAGAGCCCAACTTCGGTCGGGCTCTCCGTTTTGAGGCGGGTTGAAGTTCGGCTAAATGAATCGAGGGCAGGCTTTGCCGCCCTTGAGCTCATCGAGCAGATCCAGCCGGTCGGGAACAGGTGGATGGTTCTCGCCGAGGTATCGCCAGCGCTTCCGAAGCTTCGCCAGAAATCCGTCGCCGTCGGCCTTGTCTCGTTCTGGGTCTTCGAAGGGGCTGAGAAACAGCACGCCAACCAGGCCGCGCGTGAGAATGCCGCTGCGCAAATCGGTGGGATGCGTGAGAATGTGGTGGTAAATCCTCTGCAAGGCGGAGTGCAGTTCGCATGGCTCCTTGGTCCAGGCGATTGCTTGCACGTCGGCTGCGCTTTCCCGAGCCCGGCTCACGAAGAGCGATACGAACTTGGTGAAGTAGTTGATGCAGTAGAACAGCGCAAGCGTCACAACGAACCCGAAGAAGCCGCCGACCGGCAGGTAGAATCGCTTCTTATGCCGGCGTACCTTGTCGGAGAGCTTGTCCATCAGCGGCTCTCCGCTTGAAATTACCGAAGGGCTGAACAGCGTCGGCAAGCCGGCAGCAAGGAGAATGCCGAACAGCGAATTGATGACGGCGAGCAATGAGTTGATAGCAACGTCGTGGCATTTCACGTGTGCCAGCTCGTGTGCCAGTACGCCCCTCAGTTCGCCATCGGTAAGCCCGACCGAGAACAAGCCTTCCGTGACCGCGATGAAGGAGTTTTCGGGGTTTCTGCCCGTTGCAAACGCATTGGCTATCGGCAGCGGCGAAATGAGCACAGGGGGCTCGACAGGCAAGCCTGTTTTGGGGAAGAGTTCGTGCACAATTCGAACCACGCGCTGATGATTCGGATTGCGCGGATTCGGGGGCTTGCAGCCGGTGAGCGCCTTGACGATCGTTCTGCTGTGATACCATCCCACCACCGGGATAGCCATCCAAATCATCAAGAAAATTGTTGCAATGCTCCAGTGCAGTCCTACGAAGAAGAAAGCAGCGGTAAGGAGTGCGCCCATAAGCGCGATGCCAGAGATTGTCTGGAACCATGTCCTTGTCAGCTGCCGGAAGATGACATCTTTCCTTGGGGTGCCTTCCGGCTCCCCAGGTGGTTTCGTCATGCGTGGCATGAGTAGCCTCCCAGGTCTAAACCGCAGCTGAGTTGGACAGGGGTAGCTGGTCCAAACGCGGCGGCTGGTCTTACAGAAAGGCAGACTGGGCGGGGTATGCGCTTAGTGGCGCTGTCTGCTGTCTGCTTCTCGATTTAGGTCTTTACTTGCAAGAAGCTGCGATCTACCGTGAAAGCAGGGGATAGACCGACAGCAAAATTCAAGCGAGAGAGCAAGCTAAACTCCAAATTCAGCGCTCGTAAAAGCTGCGCTGTCGTTGAGGAATGGCTTAGTGAGTCGGATTCAGTCGATACTGAAGAGGGCTCGAAAATTGAAGAATCAAAACAACAAGTAAACCTAACCGGCTCGGGAGACTCATTCCTACCGGACTGAAGCAAACTAAGCTTGTTTTAAGTCGAGAAATTGTCCCAAACCAGGCGGATTTTAAGGGGATTCAGGTGCCGGGCGCATCCCAGATATGGCGGTCCTTTTGGGTTAGAATGCGCTGTCAAGCGAAAGAGCCGATCAAAACTTTCTGCTGGTGGTTACAGTTTGCGCAACTAACTACTTACTTCTTGGAGGAGCAACAAGTTGACTGAGCAGGATCGCTTGCCTGTCCGGCAGTGCTTGGCTGCCACTTGCGAGTAGCCTTATATTGCTTGAGCGCTGGGCTTTCTTCTTTGAACGGATACTTAGAGGAATAGCCTTCATCGATTGCTTTCTGAATGGTTGCCAAGGAATCGTCGTTTTTGCTCATACGGAGCGCAACCATCGCCTCTTCTTGACAGATGTGGCAATCCGCCCCGTGATAGCCGGTGAAACAGTCAAGCAAACACTTGTGGTTGTCAGTGATGTCGCAACCACAATAACAAAAGAGCTTGAAGCAGATTTGTGCCGAGCCCTTGGCTGCGGCATAGCCCATGGCGGCCGGACCGAAGAATTGCTCAGGTGGCAAGACCGGTGGCAATATCTCCTCCTTGGTTGATTCGGCCGCCTGCGCCGCTACCGGTTTGGGAGGAGTTGCTTTGGATGGCTCAGCCTGAGCGCCCTGCGAGGATAACAAAAGGAGCAAGCCGGTAGCGGCGGTTGCCAGCTGTAAGCGAAAAGTCCTCAAATTCATCTGCTCGCTCCTGGAGAATGCGTAAATCGCAGGTCGAGCTAATCGACCCGGCTAAAGCTAGTTGTAACAAACCGGTCGGGGGCCGTCAAATAGATGCGTGAAAGCAAAAACTTGCTTGGTTAAAATGGGTCGGACCATTGCAGTTGGCACCGGCAAGGCAATCTCAATCCAAAAGCCTCTTTGTTATCGGATACTGAATCATGCTGCTGGCTAACGTTTCAGGAGTATTCAATTGTGGATTAATGCAGTCGATTGAGTGGAGTCGCTCGGTGTAATCGGGAATTGCGGCTCAATGCAAAGCATCGGGCGTGAATGAAGCTTAGAGTTTGATTTGATAAGGATCGCATGGAGTCAACTTCTTCATCAGTCTGGCTGCCGATTATAGAAAACC
>CAZSNX010000583.1:0-3183 GCA_964607945.1 uncultured Candidatus Obscuribacterales bacterium | reverse complement strand
GCCTGCCGCAGTTAGAGTAGGCGACGGTGGCGAGAGGCAAACGTGAGAGCTTGGTTGACTTACGGCCCACGATTTAACCGCCTGCAAACAGCTCAAAAAGTATGAAAGGCGCTGAAAGAGGACTGCAAAAAGTGCAAAAAAAAATTGGAAAGTAGTGGTGTCAATTGAGAAGGAAAGTGACGAAGACCGCCAGACAGCCCGCATGTCTTTTGCGTGCGGACCGCCCGGCGGACAACGTCGAAACAGCACTCAACTCACTACTGCCGTGTAGACTGCCCGACAGAGGCGGCACAGCTGAGCGAACGCGTCGGTGCGCTCCTTGGTCCAATCCTCCGTTTCGAAGAGTTGGCAGGTGAGTTGCAATGGCACCAGCGATGGTTGCGCCAGGCTAAGCGCCGAGGTGATGCCGGCTGCCCAGAAAGCTCTCAAAGCCTCCGGATCGGTCAGCGTCAGCTCGTGTTCGAAGGTGGCGGCCGCATCGGCACCGACGGCCGATAACACCGCTTCAAGAGAGATGCCGGAAGTGGATGCTACCTCGTGCAACGCCTCGCTGCCAAGCTTCCGGGCCGATAGGCAGAGGAAGCTCAGCAGGTCCGCCACCAGCCGGTTGCGCTCACGCAGGGGTGTCTGCAAGAGCAGCCTGGCGATGGTGTCGACTCCTTGATCTTGATCGAGAGTCACGATGCAGTCTCGGATCTGGTGATGGTCCTGCTTGACCGCAGTTTCCTGTCGCATCAGGTCGAGCGAGAGCGGAGTGTAAGGCAGCAGTTGCAGCTGACCCAGCTTGTATTGGGGCAGATAGACAACCGGCAGCCCGCCTGAGTCTTTGCTCGAGTTGATTTCGCTCCAGCGCGCAAAGCAATCGTTCAGCTCCTTGAAGTTCCGGTCGAACTTTTCCTCCGACTCAACGGCGACTTTCAGGCTGTTGCCTTGAAACTGCAGTTGAGCGAAGTATTGGTTCAGGAAATACCAGAAGTATTCCGGATCGAAGCCGTTGAAATGCTTGGCGAAGAAACGCAGCACGCGCAGGTCCTGTTCGTGCTTCTGCTCGAGCTCTTCAGCCAGGGAGCGGCCGATCGCCTTTTGTTGCTCGATCGACAGTTCGCCGGTAGTGTCGAACTGCCACAACTGTTTTGCCAGCGTGCGGTAGTAGTCGGAGATCACCTTGAGTTTGGCTCTGTCTGTGGCGAAGGACCGGCTCTTGATGCCGAGCCTCTCGTACAGTTTCAAGCGCCGTTCCTGACAGACCTCCAGAGCGCGTTGCGCTTCGGCCTCCGGCAGTGTACGAAGCTGCTTGAGCGAACGATTGTCCTTTTGCCAATCGGCCGATGCCAGCAAGATCGTGATCGGCAGTCCGAGCGCGGACGATATCCGGTGGGCGCGACCGAGATCAGCCAGGAGCAATAGTGAATCTCCGACCGGGCTCAGTCCATGGCAGACCAGAATTGACTCGATGCGGGCGAGCGCTTCGGCATCCAGGCTTTCGAAGCGCGGGTCCAGTCCGCCGGTTCGCCACTGTTGCAGCGTTACGGCGATATCGGCCGGCAGTTCGCAAGGGCGCCCGCTTCCGTCCTTGATGTTGCCGATGAAGTAAGCGAAGGACGCGAGCATTCTTTCCGGCAGCGCCTGCAGGAGCGATTCCCATTTGCCGGTAAGGCAGCTGGGTCCGTTCTTACGGCATGCTTGCATCAAGCGTGTAGCCGGCGGCGCCGTGAGCGCTCGCAGCATCCCCGCTTTATCCTTGCACGCATCGCTTGCCTTTTTCAGTGCTGCGTCTGAATTGTGGCTTGCCCATTGGGAAAGCCGGTACAAGGACAGCATATGCATACCTCCTGACCCAACTTGAGCTGCATCGCCGCCGACGACAAAACCCGCTCGAACAGCAAAACTGCAGTTCAAACGAAGCAATGTTCAGTCAGCGAAGGGATAGGCTGTGGTTCTAGGTGTTATCTCGAGCCATGTAATTAAGTGAAGTCACATTCGGTTTAGCAAAAAAGATCTAGTGCAAACAAGCAATCGACGGTGTCAGAAGGTCGAAATCGTTCGGCTGGCAGCGGTCGTAAGCAGCTTGCGGTGCGTGTGTTGGTCAGCTGCAAGGCGTGCCTGGCGCAGCTATGCAAGCAATCAGTGGAATTCACACTGAAATGGCAAGTTCGTGAAATTAGTGCGGCAACGAACAGACAAGCCGGCGAAGCGCTGGCAACTTGCTGCCCTAAATCTAGCTGTAAGTGAGATACAGAGCCGGATAGAGTTGCTTGAAAAGGCATTCGTGCCGGCGCAAGATTAGAGGGAAACAAAGCTGCGCTAGTCTCGGGTCGCCAGTTTTAGTGGGAGAAATACTATTGCGGCAAGCCGGTTTAATCTGTTGCCTCCAACGGTAGCGACCTTCACTCCTGCCTGTTTATCTTTTCAATTTCGGACCGATAGCCGGGTGAGATGTAGCTTTTCGGATTGTCGAAGCACCAGTGTCTTGCTGCTTAGCGCGCCTGCGGCAGGTAATGTGATCTCCTTGTAATTTCTAACATCGTTTGCGTATCTTACGAGCACGTTTGACTTGTCTTTTTCTTGGAAACACCGCACTAACTCTCAAAACGCTTTCTGCTAACTAGCTTTGCCCCAATCCTTGCATGAAAATTATGCGTTGGGCAGAGCATTGTTTCTTGGGCAGGCGAGAGTCGAGACGTTTTCAAGGCACATGGAGGAAATTCTTGATGGATACACTTCTAGATTGGTTGTTCAGCGCGGTCTCGCAGTTGCTTGCCGTTCCGCTTTTGTTCGTTTTGATTTGTGCCGGTCTCGGCATGGTGAGCGGGCAGCGCTCGGATCGCGCAATTGCCGGTGCCGTCAACCTGGTGTCACGCGTCCTTGGCGGCTTGCTCAAAGCTGCAGGGCACCTGTTCGGATTCGCTCTCAAGCGAGCCGAAAGCTCTGCGCGCAGCTCCGGGCGGAGTCGCGGCGGCGGCACCAAGCACGACTACAGCTGGGACTAGCGCGTGCGCTGGTTCTCTTCGCTGTGCTTCAGGCGTTTCACCGTCTGAGTATCTGAGATGCAGTTACCGTAACGAGCATCTCCATTAAACTCCAGGTGGGGGCACATGTCGCAATGCAATGCCGGCCTGTGCTCCTTCCTCGAAGGAACATTTTCCCCGGAAAAAGAAAACAAGAAAGGGGACGTGTATGAAC
>CAZSNX010000582.1:0-3187 GCA_964607945.1 uncultured Candidatus Obscuribacterales bacterium | reverse complement strand
GTCGGAAAGGCTTGTTTGAATGATTCGAGTGGGCTGCCTGGCGATGGTTCGTGCCCAAAGAACAACGGGAACATTTGAGCGAACAGCTCCTCTTTGCCGCCATCTCCGGGTTGAAGATAATATGCCAGTTTCGTTCGAAGTTGCGGTGGCACATTTTGCGAGTCGTAGTTGTAAGCTTCCGTAAACCATGGGCTGTGAGAGATTTCCGGATAGGGATTCTGCTGGGTGCGTCCTAACTTGCATACGCCGAGATGAAAATCCATGGCATGACCGAATTCATGCTGCACAGTTTCATCCAGTGGTCCTTCCGTAAGCTGTCCACCCCGGTCTACTGCATTGTATTTTTCGGCGATGATAATCCGCCTGCTGTCTCGATCGAAAGTGCCGTTGGAGTTGTGCCAGGTCGAGCCTTGCGAATAGCCGCGTGGCGTCTGACCGGCAAGTTGGGGTAAAACGTCGAGCACCGAGGGTGCTACCACTACTTTGTAGCCGGCGGCTTCAAGTTGGTTGCGATAGTGGCGAGGTATCTCGCTCAAGCCGAACATCAGCTGAGCAACCGCCTTATCAGAGACGTTTGAAATTTTTGGATCTACGAACATAACGAAGGAGCGGAGGTCATCGTGATCGCCGTCGAGAGTAAATCCGTCCTCTACCTCCTTAAGTTCTTCGTCCTGCTTTCCTTCATAGCTAACAATCTGCAGTCGCTTGGTGATTTGTTGCGCATCCGGCTGATTCGGAAAGCGTTTCAAATACTCCTTGTAATACTTGACCGCCTCGTTGTAGTGCTTGAGATAATCCATCTCCTGACCGGCAAATCTCCAGCCATTGGGATCGTTAGACTTGACAGCGAATGCTTTATCGACCGTATCGCAAAAGTCCTTAATCCGCCCGGTTTCTGCATAACTGCGAGCCAACGCAAGATATCCGGCGTACGTCTTCTCTGTGGCTGGATGTTTCGCTGCAATTTGCTCCATGATTGGAATGGCGTTCTTGTAGTCCTTCTGCTTGTAATAAACTCGTGCTACTCCAAGCAGGGCTTCGTGCCGATTTTGGTCCAGCGGCTCAGCCTTTTGATACCAAGAGAGAGCTTCTTGCAGCCGACCCATCTGCTCGTAAGAGAAGCCCATGTAGTAGGTTGCGTCCCAGGAATCAGGATTGAGCTTGAGCACTTCTTTCAACTTGGCTTGTGCCTCGGACTGTTGTCCGGAGCGAATCAGTTGAGAGGCTTCGACCGTGAGCTTATAGGCCTCCTGCGCCTGGTTGCTCTGAGCAATTGCAGGCGGAAGCAACGAGCACAGGAGAGCCAGGACCGCTGTGATTAGGATGCTGTCGATGCGCATGAGTTGAACTCTTGAAGGGACTCCGCAGATTCGGTGGAAGTCAACTATTTTAGTACATTGCCGCATTACATCTCGTGGGCGGGTAAATTGTATGTATGGTACGGTCATTGTTTTTCTTGCTTCTTTGCCAAATTCTGGCCTGCTCGGCTGGAGCCGAGCCGTTGCGCGGCGGAGTAGAGAGAACACACACGCTCAGGGAATGGGAAACAAGCATCTTGCCCACCATCAAGGTTGGTGCTGTGTGGACGGACTCCATGTTGCCGACCGAGCACACGGACGAGGATTGGTTCGCAGTGCCACCATGGAAGGCCGGCGAGCTCCATGGAGAGACTGCAATGGAATACGAGATCAGGGGCGGACAGTTGCGGTTTCTCGGCACCCACAAGAACAGGTTCGATCTTCTGGCTGGGCAGCAGGAGGACTCCCAGGGGGGATACTGGCATTGTGCGAGGTTCCCCAATGTTTCCGAAGTGGAGGGTGACGATAAGATGGTCGTGGTCGTTGGCCTTGCTTCCAGGCACTCCCAACGTTTCGGAAATCAAGAAACTGTGCAGGAAAGAGCTCTCGAAATTGCCAGGTCGAAAGCAACTGGTCGAGTCCTGAGTGTTCGTACCGTCCGGTCCACTTCGACTTGGATACCGCAAGAAGACGGTACGCTGCTATTGATGCACGATACATTGGGACAGGATGGACGACCTGTCCGAGAAGGGAGAGTAATAGTTAAGCGGCTGGCTCCCTTCCGTCCGGTAGATAGCCTTCCTGACGGTTTCGACCTGAAAGCAAGCTTTCGAAGATTTCTTGAATCGCGCGGTATGCGCGACTTTATACCAGGCAGTTAGTGCGAGCATTTTATGTTGACATTGATGGCCGGCTGATACGCGATCCGCTCCGGTTGAAGCAACATTGAGAGTACAAAGGCAGTAGAATATTGAACTCAATAAGGGATTGGCGCATACAACATGGAAGAAGCGATAGAAAAGGCCCGAAAGGCGGTTGCCGAGTGCAATCTCAAGTCGGATAACAGCCATCAAAAGACAATCAAGACATTGTTGGCGAGTTTAGGAGCCTGTAGGCGATACATCAAAGAGAACTCTCAAACTGATCGCGGATGCGCTCAGCGAATAGCGCGAAGGTTTGATGAGATTCTCGAACAACTGCCAAGCATGCGCCGTCATGAAGAGGACAAGGGCGATGCTCATACCAAGCGCTTGGCTGAAGAGCATTTGGATAAGTTGTACGAGCAGCTATCGTCGATAGCAAAAGAGCTCGAGAAGCTGAAGAAGCAGCAAATATTGGATTGGGTAAAGAAGCATCCGGTATTTGCCGAACTCAAGGGGAAGTTGACCGGTGCGCTGCCGAAAGGAGCCTATGTGCTGCTCTTTCGTAAGTCGGGAGATGGAAGAGTCGAGCTATTGACTCAAACATCCAAAGACGAGCGGATTTTTACAAGGTTTAAGCCGCATGAGTTCAAGGATGCAACTAAGCTGCACCGATACTATCAAGGCAAGAAGAGTGTGGTCGGTGCTGCCGTTATTGCAGACAAAGAGTTGCTTGCAGTAATAGGTGAAGTTTCTCGTCCCGAAAACGACGAACAGCTGTTGCGCCATTTGCTGGCGTTATCCAGCGAAGCTGCTAGCACTCCGGTGCGTGAGTTCTTGCAGTCAAATACGGCTCTCAAGGAGCTTCACGAGTTGTCCAGCCGGCATAAATTGCCCAAGCAGTCTTATGTGCTGCTCTTTCAGGCTCGACGAGAGCAGCCGTTGGATTCGAAGCCGTTAGACTCGAAGCCGTTGGGTTCGGAGCCGTTGGGTTCGGAGCCGTTGGATTTGGAGCCGGCTGACTCGAAG
>CAZSNX010000581.1:0-3198 GCA_964607945.1 uncultured Candidatus Obscuribacterales bacterium | reverse complement strand
GGAAATGGCAAAAATCTGGTCGGAAGAATCCAAGTATCAAGCATGGCTTGATGTAGAGTTGGCTGTATGTGAGGCGCAGGCAGAATTAGGTCTGATTCCGAAGGATGCGGTTACGGACATCAAGAAGAATGCTCGCTTCGAGATTGCTCGAATTAAGGAGATTGAAGGAGAAGTACTGCACGATGTAATCGCCTTCCTGACCAACCTCGGAGAAAACGTCGGCGAAACATCTCGATTCATCCACCTCGGGTTGACCAGCTCGGACGTAGTTGACACTGCTCTGGCACTCCAACTTAAGCGCGCGAGCATACTGCTGAAAGAGGACCTGCAAAAACTTCACGATGCAATTCTCAAACAAGCGAAAACTCACAAACATACTATCTCCGTCGGCCGTTCACATGGCATTCATGCGGAACCAACCACTTTCGGATTTAAGATGGCTGTTTGGCTGGAAGAAGTAAGAAGACATCAAAAGCGACTGGACGAAGCAATTGAAATGGTTTCAATCGGCAAGATTAGCGGCGCAGTCGGAACCTATGCCAATATCTCACCGGATGTAGAACAACTGACTTGCAAGTTTCTGGGATTGCAGCCAGCAACTATCTCTACTCAGATCATCCAGAGAGATCACCATGCCCAGTATGTTTGGACGCTGGCAGTAATCGGCGCGAGCTTGGAGAAGTTTGCTACCGAGATCAGACACCTCCAGCGCACCGATGTGCTCGAGGCAGAAGAACCATTCCGCAAGGGTCAAAAAGGCTCATCGGCAATGCCGCACAAGCGCAATCCGGTAGGCTGCGAAAATATCACCGGGCTTGCCCGAGTGTTGCGAGGAAATGCGCTTGCCTCCCTGGAGAATATTCCACTCTGGCATGAAAGAGACATCAGCCACAGCTCGGTTGAACGTATTATATTTCCGGATTCGACCATCCTGCTCGACTACATGCTGCATCGCTTCACCGGAATAATGTCTGATTTAGTCGTCTATCCTGAAAACATGCGCCGGAACATGGATTGTTTCGGCGGCGTGATTTACTCACAGCAGGTGCTTCTAAAAATGGTGGAGCGTGGAATGTCGAGAGAACAAGCTTACCGGCTCGTTCAGTCGAACGCGATGGATGCCTGGAACAGGGCTGGCGGAGACTTTCTTGAGAACCTCTTGAAGGACACCAACGTGACGGCGGTCCTGTCGAGGAACGAAATCGAGGAATGTTTCAACCCCAACTACTACCTGAAGAATCTCGATAAGGTGTTCGAAAGACTGGACATCTAATCAAGCTAAAACAAATCAAGAGGACTGCTATGACTAAAAGGTCGATCAACCTGGTTCTCGGCATCCATAATCACCAGCCTTACGGCAACTTCGATCAAGTGCTCGAGCACGCGTGCGAGCGTTGCTATTTGCCGTTCTTGCAAGTCCTCGAACGTCATCCGAAAATCAAATTCTCGGTACATTTCACCGGATTTCTGCTTGAATGGATAGCCGATCGCTACCCGGAGATACTGGCTGCTCTCGGCAAATTGGTCGACCGCGGACAGGTCGAGCTGGTTACCGGCGGCTATTATGAACCAATTCTTGCCACCATACCCGATACCGATAAGATCGGTCAGGTGCGCAAGCTGACCGACTATCTGAACAAACTGTTCGAGAAGAGCGGTAAGCGTCCGGCGGTTGAAGGAATGTGGCTGGCAGAACGCGTTTGGGAACCACATCTCCCTGTTAGCCTGGCCAAGGCCGGGGTCAAGTACGTTTGCCTGGACGACTCCCATTTCAAAGGAGTCGGAATGCCGCAACAAGATTTGCTGCGAACCTATGTCACCGAAGAGCAGGGTGATACGCTGGAAGTCTTTCCGATCAACGAAAAGCTCAGATACATAATTCCGTTCGACCAACCGGAGTCCGCAATCGAGTACCTGCAATCGATTGCCACCGCAGACGGTGACCGCGGCGCATTTTACTTCGATGACGGCGAAAAATTCGGAATCTGGCCAGGAACCTACGATACCGTCTATACCCACAAGTGGCTCGATAAGTTCTTCGAAGCAATCGAAGAAAACCTGGATTGGATCAATGTTCAAACCTTCGGCGAGTATCGCCGCGCGGTCAAACCGGCAGGAATGGTGTACCTGCCAACCGCAAGCTACATGGAGATGCTCGAGTGGTCACTGCCCGGCGACCGCGCTGAATTGCTCGAAGAAGCGCGCAAGACTGTTGAGCCCAAGTATGCATCATTCTTGCGTGGCGGATTCTGGCGCTTTTTCATGGTTCGCTATCCGGAAGTCAACAATTTGCACAAGAAGATGCTGCGCGTAAGCAGTCAACTGGAGCAAATCACTACTGCCTCGCAGGCAGCACAAAGCACGCTGGCAGCCGTCCGCGACAAGCTCTGGTGCGCTCAATCGAATGACGCTTACTGGCACGGAGTCTTCGGCGGTGTCTACTTAACCAATCTCCGCACCGCCAACTATCAAGCACTGGTAGAAGCGGAGTCCAATTTAGATCAATTGGCTTACGGCAAGGCTGGCGATCATTGGATAGTAACGGAAACAGCAGATCTGGATTGTGATGGACAAGAAGAAGTAGTAGTTAAAACCGGCCGCTGCAACTACTACATTTCTCCTTCTTATGGAGGAGCACTGTTTGAGCTGGATTACAAACCTCGTCCTTTCAACCTGATCGACACATTGGCTAGACGCCCTGAAGCCTATCACAGCAAGATCAAGAACAAGAGCGGCAAGCCTGCAGCGGAAGGCGAAAGTTCGACGGAATTGATGACCAAGGAAGCCGACCTGGACAAATACCTGGTTTACGACTGGCAGCGCAGGCTTTGTTTTCTCGATCACTTTCTTGACTCCGGCACCACGCTTGAAGGCATGAGCCGCTGCCAGTACGGTGAAAAGGGTGATTTCGTCAACCAACCGTTCGAGCTGATCTCAGTTGAAAAAGTTGGATCGAAAGCGACAATTTCACTAAAGCGAGCGGGCAATGTCTGGAGCGGAGACAATCCAACTCCGCTTACCGTCTTGAAAACATACCAGTTTGATGGCGCAGGCGAAACGGCGAAAATTCGCTATACCCTGACCAACCAAAATGCTTTCGACATGCACGTCTGGTTTGCCCCCGAGCTGAATTTCAACTTCCTGGCGCCCGACGCTCATGACAGATATTACTTCGATCCCGCCACAGGGAAACAGTAC
>CAZSNX010000580.1:0-3199 GCA_964607945.1 uncultured Candidatus Obscuribacterales bacterium | reverse complement strand
AGGCGGGTGATTTTGGCTTCTGGATTCTTGAAAAGGCTTCTAATCACCAGCTCCTTCTCGACTCTCCAAACACCGGTCGAGGTATGTACATCGAGCGCTGTCGCCGTTCCTGACACGCCGCGCCCGGCAATCTCGAATCGTTCAATATGTCCAAACTTGTTTGAAGCAGGTGGCTTTACAAATGCCGCCTGTTCTTTATCTGCAAGCATTTTCTGAACGACATGGTGCATGTGCGATTCGAGCGCATCTGCTGATATGGAGACCTTCCACTTGAAGTGCGGCGACCAGGCATCGCATGTACCCGGCTTGGCGAGCTGCCAAAACCTTTTGAGTCCGGCTGGATAGGCCAGATCATGAGCGAGGCTGCCTTCGGCAACGCCTTTTAAATACGAGATTGGAGCCGACGGAAACTGCCCGGTTTTGAGATCGGAAAAGCAATTTTCGTAATTCTCGGTATGCCCGCCGGCGCACGAACTGAAGAGAGCCAGAATCGGCTTGTCTTGAAAGGTGAGCACCTGATTGTGTGTCGCTTCAATGGCGGAGGCATAACGTGGATTGATCGGCTGAGCGTTGCCCACAAAATTCTGGCAACAAAGATAAGAATCGCAGACATCAAAGCCTTGAGTGCTGTGATCTATCCGCGGGTGAAATCCGTAAGTTCGGGCAGTCACAGCCTGCGCCTTGATCGCTTCGAGGTGATAACTGGCCGGCATCTCCGATCCCAACACTCCGCGCAAATAAGCGTCAGGATCCATTACTAGAATCGCAATCAGTTTACTTCCGCTTGCCACAAGCTCGAGCTCTCCCTTGAAAGCCGGCGCCTTGCGTCCGCTCGCTTGATCGCGCAAAAGGCTAGTGACTGAGATTGGAGATTCCGCATTCTTGGTCTTAACGATGACTCGAGAGCATCCGCCGCCTTCAGCCGTCGCTCCGCTCAAAAGCAGGCGTCCATCCTGCGCTTTAACCGAAAGCTCGGCTCCCGCAGGAAGTCCTTGCTTGAAAACCAGGAGCACCTGTTTACTCTCTATGATCAATTCTTGAGCGCTTTGAAGCTTGAAAGTCGAATGACTCAAAGTCGTCAGATCGTTAGCGCTGAGACCGATTCGAATCTTCATTACATTGGCAGGTCGAACTACTGGTTATACGAGCGATTCTTTCAAACGAGTATAAAGAAGCCGGAAAGCCTGCTCGACCATCCGGTTGTCATTATCAATACAGGTAAAGTGGCGGAGCAGGAGGGACTCGAACCCCCAACCCGTTTCCAGGCAGCCGCTTTCAAGGCGGTTTCTTCATCCAGCCAGGTCTGCTCCACTGGTTGATATCATTCAATTTTACCCCAACCCCGTTGGCATTTATTAGATTGGTTCAAAATTAAAAAAATTCGGCTGGATCTCTTACTACTGGAGCTTGGTCTGTTCGACAATCGTGAAGTGGCACGAACTGCCATCATGGATGGTGGCATATCGGTCGACGGGCAAAAGGTAACCAAGCCTGGTACGCCCATTTCAGCCAATGCGAAAGTTGCACTTGCCAGCAGTTGGGGAAAACCGAAATTTGTCAGTCGCGGCGGCTTGAAATTGGAGAAAGCAATTTTGCAGTTCAGCATCGACCCCAGCCAGCGCGTCTGCCTCGATATTGGTGCTTCCACCGGCGGCTTTACAGACTGCCTTTTACAGCACGGTGCCTTGTGCGTGTACGCCATTGATGTAGGCTATGGTCAATTGGACTGGTCTTTGCGAAACAACCCGAAAGTGATAGTGAAGGAACGCGTGAATGCTCGGCATCTTAAGCCTGATGCGCTCTATGCACCGGATGCAGCGCCTGCGACTCTGGCAGTGATCGATGTCTCGTTCATCTCTTTGTCGAAAGTATTACCTGCTGTGATCGGTTTGCTTGCGCCCTGCTCTTATGAAATAGTCGCATTGATCAAGCCGCAATTCGAAGCCGGGCGTGAAGCGGTGGGAAAGGGTGGTGTCGTCCGTTTACCGGCAGTTCATATGCAGGTAATCGAAAGGCTCTTCGAGCAATCCAGCGACTTAGGATTGCAGCCCTGCGGGCTGACATTTTCACCGCTCAAAGGTCCGGCCGGCAATATCGAGTATCTCTTGCACTTGAAGGTAGCGGCCGAATGTTCTGAGTTGTCCTCGCCTAAGCCGGCGATTTCAATTGCAGAAATCGTCGCAAGCGCATTTCAAACTCTCAATCAGCCTAATTCAGATGAAACTCAGTGTTAGTTCGACTTTTGATTATAGAGAATCAATGACTGGTCCGTGACACCAAGCTTCAACACCGTATTGGTAATAGTCTCTCTCGCTTGATTCATCATTGAGTTTGCCGGTGGAACGAATTCATTGCCGGCGCTCGGCAATTCTGCCCATTTCTTGGGGTCCATCCAATTCCGCTCTGAGCCTTTGTGGCCTTCACCGCTCGGCTTGTCGGTGGCGTCATTGCTTTCATGCTTGAAGGTCAGCGCGGGAATACCGGCAATTGCCCCCTTGTCCGAACCGCTCTTCACACCCATCGCCTGCATCGCTTCGCGGACATCTTGAGGCTTGAAGTTATCTACTGCAGTCCTGAGTGAATCACGCTCGGCCGGCTTGTTCTCACCTTCAGACCGGCGCTCCGAACTTGGCTCCAACGCGGGCTCCGGCGCAGCCTTCTTGACGGGACTTTCATCTATCTCACTCATCAGTTGGAGCCTCCAGAACCGAGCACCACTAAACTACCACCATCCGCACCCACTTGAAATCCAACCACATTATGCCCCAAATCAACTCAAGATCAACGAAATTGTCGCTCACATTTGGTTGCCGGTCGATTCCAGGGGGCTTAGGTTCTTGCGACTATCAACTTACCGACAGCACTTCACGTCTCCTGGCGCGCCGCCGCTCTCAATTCTTCCAGCGAGAGCGCAAGGGCATCCCTCAAAACAGATTGCCTGATTTCGCCGGTTTGAAGGACAACCGGCATGACCGCCGGACTGAACGTCATCGATGCAATGCCGAAACCTAATTCGCCGCAAAGCCTGCAACAAGCCTCCATGCAAAGCGCTACCATATCATTGCAGCGCCCGTAGGCGTGCATTACTTCCCAGGCCGTCGGCTTTTGGATCATAAAATCGGCCGCTCCGAAAGCCAACCGAAAGAAGTTCCTAAGCCAGTCAGGAAGCCATTCTCCACCTTGATCGACCGCCTCTTGG
>CAZSNX010000579.1:0-3205 GCA_964607945.1 uncultured Candidatus Obscuribacterales bacterium | reverse complement strand
ACAAACATGACGTTTCCATGACCATGATCCGTGCCGCGGCTGGCATTCTGTTTAAAGGTGCGCCCAAACTCACTCATGACAACGACGGTGATTCGTTGCGTATAGTTAACGCCGTTCGAGTTGCTCAGATCGGTCATCAAGGCAGCCAGCCCATTGGCCAGATTGCCGAATTGATTGGCAAAATAGCCGGCGCCATTGTCGCCTTGGGAATCATGGGTGCTGCCTGCCCTTCCTTCGCCATGATGAAACCGGTCGGTCTCAATGTCCGTCACCGTAGATTGAAGGGATTCGCCTGGGGCTTCCTTTCCGGCATTCCTGGTAGTTGGCTAATTGAAGATACGACGGTAAAGGGTCAAGAAGCCGTAATCAAACCAGGCGACGAGTTTCTGGTGGAATTCCAGCAAGAATTCACCGGCGAACCGGCTACGGACGCGCAACTCATGCCTAACGCTTCAGCCAAAGTTCGCGGACAAATCTTGTCCGGCGACAAGAAGGGCAAGAAAAAATCCAAGAAGGCTGACAAGGCTGAAGAGCAACAACAGCCAGCCAATTAACTGCAAATCTCCCAAATATAAGAAGGCGGGCGGCTAAGCCGTCCGCCTTCTTGTGCTAGCGGGGAGTTACCCCTAGAAGGCTCCGGTGTAAGGGGGGACACCGGAGTATGAAACTTGAGCGGGAGCATCAAGTTGAAGTTGAATCATCGAGCCTGAGCGGATGTTTACGTCCTTGCCTTTTCGCAGGAGCAGGCTGTCAGCCGCTCCCAATCCACCGCCAATCGCCGCTCCCGACCACGCTCCCCGACCGGTGGCCCGGCCAGAGCGACCGGCAATCGCACCAATGGCGGTGCCAAGCGCCGCGCCGGTTCCGGCTCCAAGAGCGCCCCGCAATGCAAGCTGTCCGACCTTTGTACCCATACCTTCGCCCTTAACAGCTCCGCTTTGTTCGCTGCCAATCTGCTTGTAGTCACCAATCTCTCCGACAATATGCGCTGAAATTGGTGTCTCGCTGCCGTCCGGTGTGCGCAGGCGATTGAACTTGATGGCAAGATCTCCTGAGCGACCAAGACGCTTTCCCGGATCGGATTGAGTAATTGTTCCAATCACTCTGGAGCCGGCTGGAATGGTTGTGTCGTTCAGTACGATCGGCTGATCGATCTGGCCCTCGACAAGATCACCGGGACGTGAAGCTTGTGTCGATATCGATGTCCTCAAGATCACCTGCATCGTCATTCCCGCTGGAATATAAGCAACTCTTCCTCGATATTGCGGTTGTCCTCGCTGAACCGGCGGTTGCATTTGACCGCCGTAAGTGGAATAGTCAGCCGGATAGGCTCCTGTCGGCGCCGGCGGATAACTCGGCACGGAAGCAGGAGGTTGCGACGCTACCGGTGGTGCCGAATTCGAAAAATCTCCGGTCAGTTGCGCCACATAACTTTCGATCGAAGCGCTGTCCACCAGCACCTGTCTCAAGCTATTAGCCCAGCTCTGAGCAAGCAAGGCGGGTGTGGTGCCCGACTTCTTGGCACTTTCCGAATCGACCGTGACTACCTGGAATCCGCCCAGCGTCACGACCGGAATCCCTTTGACATATACGATGTTAACGGCAGCCGGAGTTTTCTCCTTGGCCGCCACCAGAGCGTTATCGATATTGCGCTGAATCGCTTCGGCTCGCTGCTCGGGAGATAATCCGCCAGCAGAGCTGGTGATTGCAAATATCTCCTGTCCGGCCACGCGAATCGAGCTGTCAGCGGCCTGCACCGGCCACGGTGTCATTAACAACGACTGACTGATTGCCACGGCTAACGCGACAGCCCTGGTCTTCTTGGAAAAACTCTTGTGGGAAATCATATGCATCACCCGTATCCACTCCGCAAAAAAGGTATGAAAACACCCGCAGCAACGCGATTTCCATCGCGCCCACTTTGGAACCCAACTATCAACATTTTCAGGAGGCTTCACGCCTTCCTGCAAAATAAGACTCCCAGATCGAACTGATGTTCCCGGCACGTTGTATAAAGGGTGGCTAAGAAAACCAGTCGCAGTCAAGAGGCGGATAACAGAATGACAACGCAACTCGAAATGCCAGGCGGCAAGTCCAATCAGCTAGCAGGGAAGGTAGCACTGGTGACTGGAGCCGGGCGTGGCATCGGGAGGCAGATCGCTTTGCATCTGGCACGAAACGGAGCGGCAATCGCCGGTTGTTCCAGATCGAGCGACGAACTTGGCTCGCTCAATGCGGAAATCAAAGTGCTCCAAGGCGACCTGTTCTACCGAACGGTCGATGTGCGAGACGAGCAGGCGATCGTCGACTTTATAGAGGATGCAAAATCAAAGCTCGGCAAAATCGACATTGTCATAAACAACGCCGGCATTTACCGAACTGAGCCTGTCAGAGACCATACCCTGGCAACCTGGCATGACGTTATGAACACCAACCTGACCTCAGCGCTCATCACCTGCCGCCATACAGTAATAGGAATGTGCGATCGCGGTTGGGGACGCATCATAAATATCTCCTCGATATCAGGCAAGGTTGCTGAAGCATTCGGCGCGGCCTACTCGGCCTCCAAGTTCGCAATGATCGGACTGACTCAAGCCCTAGCGCTTGAAGTAGCCAAGGACGGTGTTACTGTTAACGCCATCTGCCCGGGGTGGGTAGATACAAAGATGGCCAATACTCAATTAGAAGATACTAGTTACTTGACCCTGACCGAGCAAGAATCAACGCAGGCAAAGGAAGTGGCCCAACTCTCCTGCCCACAGATGCGATTTATCGCCCCCGCGGAAGTGGCAGGACTGGTAGTCTATCTTTGTTCCGAATCGGCGCGCGGCATCACAGGACAGGCAATAAACATTTGCGGAGGGCTATCTTTACATTGAGTCAGACCATCGCCGAGTTGCAAAAGAAGGCGCTCCAGAAAAATGATTGGCCGCTCGAAGAGACTTTCGGGCTGCCGCTTTTGACATCACCGCTCTTATCGGAATCCAGCACTCTCGTCCATGCCTTTACCACCCGCTTGGGCGGCTCCAGCGCCGAACCACTTGAATGGTTCAACCTGGGGCGTCATTGGTCTACTGATGAATCGAGACAAGATGCCACCATCAACCGTTCCAAACTGTGCAACGCGCTTAAGCTCAATTTCAATCGACTGGTTGTGCCAGGACAAGTTCATTCGACTCGTATAGCCTGGGTGTCAGAGCCAGAG
>CAZSNX010000578.1:456-3227 GCA_964607945.1 uncultured Candidatus Obscuribacterales bacterium | reverse complement strand
TTTAGGATACACCGCCTGGCCTTCACTTCAGGCGTTTACACACTTTCTGATGGTACCTCAAGATAGTAATGAATATCTCCTTGAAAAGTGCATTTGGAATGGCAAAAAGCGATACCAGCATTGGTGTGCTAATCACCGTCAATGCCAAAAGGATCGAGCTGGCTGCATATGTCCTGGCATAAGGAAGAATCACGATTTAGCTTAGCTCTGTGCCCAGACGATACGACTGCCGCTGTCCAGGGTAGATACTTCTATGACTTTCCATTGCGAAAACAACTCAGACAATTCATTGTCACTGTAAAAGCGTAATAACATTCCCTTTCTACCCTTATCTGTGTAGACATGAGTGCCGTCGTTAAGACTATAGTATTCGCCCGGACCGGTCCCAACTTTATCAAAGCAACCGAAGAATGTGCCACCGGGAACTAGAATCGCTTTCAGGCGTTCCAGCGTAAGTCTTGTCAAATCAGCAGTGAGATGTTCGAAAATTGAATTGGCTACAACGGCTTCGAAGGAGTTGTCCGGATATGGTAAATCGGCTATATCGCCGACATCAAACTGAATCTCGTGACCTTCTTGTTCAGCCCATTGTCGAGCTAGCTCGATTGCATGAATTGCAATGTCCATGCCTGATACGTAGAAACTATGTCGTGCCAAATAAATTGACAACCAACCGTTTCCGCAACCTAGGTCGAGGACCCTCTTTGCACCACGTTTGTTGAGTTCTGCCGGTATCAATGATAGATATGGCAAGTCTGGTAGCTGTGTATAAGGCGTTTTCACCATGTTCCAGGCTCTGTCCCAAAACTCGATGTTTTGCTTGTACACGTCCGACTTCAGCCAAGCGTCTAGGTTTGATGTGGGCTTAATAATATTGTCGTTTGTCATGAGATCGATGGTACTGTATCTCGGAATTTATTCAAGACGTCAAGACTATGTCCCTTTCTACCAGGGCGAAGCTTCTTTAACAAGGTCTGTGGGCTTTCAATCCTCGTTTTAGTTACGATTTTGCAGGGTATTCATTCAGATAGGACCAGGTCCAAAGGAAGATGGCGCACGGAGAGATGAGTTTGCAGCAAGGTCGAGCACAATTGCAGATGATGCTGTTGCAACAAGCTGGCAATGGCTCTCTGCCGCTCAGCAACTTGTCTCCAGATACATTTCTGGGCTTTCTCAGAGGGGTCGAGCAGTTAATTCTCGACGAAAGGATAAGCCCGATTATCGTCTATTGGTCGAGCCAACAGGCCAAAAGATTGCTACCCAAAGGGCAGCGCTATCGAGAACTACTGAGAGACGCGTTTTGTGTCTCTGTATTCTCGGAGGATAAGAGGGAGCCGCCGGATGAATGGTGTTTCTTGGTGGAGAGTCAACAACTTTGCTTGATAGTCTACGGTCAGCAAAGCGGCGACATGTCTGCTGGACCTGTGTTTCAGTGCAATGGATCATGCGATGCTCCAGTTGTTCGGCAAGCGTACAGCAAGATGCTGCCAATTTGGCAAGCAATTGATCTGGCGGAAAGCAATCGAGTTGAAGATGCTCTAAAGAATATCGGGCAGTCTGCTACCAACCCCTTGATGGGACAGCGTTGTAGGCAAGAGTGGCCGGTGGTAAAAGTTCCAACTAGAGAGATGCCGCTGCTGTTGCCGCCAGCTGCTATCCTTTCGAGCGCAAGCGGAACGGTCAATGCGCTTGGACAGATGGCTTCTCAACCGGCCACAGCTTCGGCGGACCCATTACTTCCGGGACCGGAGCAGGATGGTTACTTGCCTGCTGCGGACTTTCCATTTCACCGAGCCGAAGGTGCAGATAAATCCAGCCGCTATGAGACTTTCGACCCAAATGCACTGGTGTCGAAGGGGAAACAGCTTACGTCTTCCAATCAGCAAAGCGCAAGAAACAAGGAGGGAGCGGAAGCTACTATTTTTATTCCGCAAGCCGCTCAAGTGATTATTAGAGACATTATTGGGCTCTTGCGGCACTCAGATGATGTTTCATCCATACTTCAGCTGGCGATCGAGAAATTGACCATCATGGGAAAGGCTCATAGAGGCTTGATCTGGCAGGTGGATGATGGAGAGTTGGCGGTAACTCAAGAATACTCAACATCTGGGCAGAATTGCTTCGTTGGAAATAAGCTTGACTCGCACGATTCAACTGCCATACTTCTGGAGTTCTTGTCGAGATTTCCAGACGAATCTTACTCTGGTGTGATCAGCGTTCCCGATACACACAAAGATACGAATTTGCACAAGATGAGTCGTACGCTTGCCTCGTTAATAGAACTTGGTGATGTGCGAGCCAGGATGGTTGCTCAACTGAAGTGTCGAGGCAAGTTCTCGGGCTTCCTGGAGTTGCAACAATGTGGACAGACGCGGAGCTGGGGTGAACAAGATGCTCACGTCCTGCAAAATGTAGCTGAAATGCTTTCCGTTCTGGTTCAGCATGAGATCGATCAAAATATGATCGAGTCTGATGCCCAGGAGATGAAGCTGATCAATGAGATCGCCAATCTCTTTAGAGAGTCCAAAGGCCAGCGAAGCCATGATGTGCTTGTGCAGTCTGTCAAGCTTGTGGCTCAGCATCTCGGATTTGTTCAATCGCAGATTTACTTATACAGCCAGGAAGAAGAAAAGCTCGTACCTCAGATCTCTGATGCCAGGCACGAGCCGCTCGATTTTTCGGCCAAGACAAATCCATTTGTGGCTGTTTACGAAGTCGGTCGAGTAAGAAAGATCAATCTCGAGCCCACTCGCAAAGGAGATCCATTCTTC
>CAZSNX010000578.1:0-446 GCA_964607945.1 uncultured Candidatus Obscuribacterales bacterium | reverse complement strand
CTTCAAGCACGACATGGCTCTTGTTGTGCCACTGGTTTCAGAGGGCGAAAGATTAGGTGTACTCGGTTTCTGGCAACGCATGCCCAATCAAGCCGAGCTTAGGCAAAAGGACGAAGATCTGGTGCTCAATATAGCCGGTCAATTGGCGGTATTTATTCGGGCGGACCAGGCAATCGCCCAAGTGCGCGACGACCAATTGCGCAGCGCCCTTATAAATCGGGTTTCTACCGAGATTAAGAGCTCACTAAAAGAGGTAGACCAACTGCTCGAAACTTTGGTTGAGGCTCTCCAGGATTACTTTTTGCTTGGGATGTGTGTCGTCTCGCTTTTCGACAGCCAGGCGCAGGATTTCACGAAGACCAAGTGTACTGGCAATCTTGATGAGATATCAAATCCGCTCGCACCTAATTTTGGCGAACAACTGTTCTTGACGATGCTAGAGGAGT
>CAZSNX010000577.1:0-3232 GCA_964607945.1 uncultured Candidatus Obscuribacterales bacterium | reverse complement strand
GGACATTCCCACCGTAGTAAACATGCCAAAGAACTTGTCTACCCAATTCCCTCGATTGACCGAGGCACACACACCTGCCGGGATAGCAATCAGCCAGGTGAAAAATACTGTCAATACGCCCAAAAGCAGCGTGTTGCCTGCACGTTGCATCAAGAGAACAAATACGGAGCCGCCGGTTGTCGAGACACCGAGTTCACCACGCGCCAGGTTGGACAGCCAAATGAAGTATTGCACCACCGGCGGCTTGTCAAGCCCAAGCCGAAGCTCCTCAGCTCTAATAGCGGAAGCTGAAATGGAAGGGTTAGCCCTCAAGTATGCAAGCGGATCGATCGGGGCGAGCTTCAACATGGTGAAACTGAGGATCGAAATTATTAGCAGCAATGGCAATGCCTGGAGCACGCGTTTGAAAATGTAGATTGGTACAGACATATCCTGCGGCTTGCATATGGTAAGGCTCGAAGATAGTTTAACCAGAACTACGTTCTTTGACAGCTCTTGGCTTGTTCTGGACCGGCAACGCCGTTGTCTCTGAGATTCTATTGAAGCTGCCTGGACCGACCGGTCTTGTTAGATTCCTTAAAACGCTCCGCAGGAGGTGCATCGTGAATACTGACTGGACAGTTGGTTGCCGCAGCTGTGACAAAACCACGGACCTCCATCCGACGAGCGACTCGATCCGCCTGATGGAGAACGTCCGCGATATCGACTCGGCGCGTTGATAGCCGCCTGAATTTTCTGCAATTCCTTTTGGCAGCTACTTTTCATTTCCTGTGCGCTGGCACGTACCGAGCCGCCTCCTTGCAGTGCCAGGGCGGCGTCGAACTCCCGGATTGCGGATTGCAGAGTGACTGGACTTTGATACTGCTGTAAACCGGCTTGCGTCTTCAAGACTAATCCGCGCTCGTAATGCCAGCGTGGATTTTGTGGATCCCAATTTGACAGAGAAGTTGCTAACGGCTCTAAAGCACCAACAAGCTTGGTGACGAGAGCATTGTCGCCACTGGACTTTGCGTTGTGAATCTTGCCGTCTAAATCATCCACTGTCTTGGAGGCAATCGCAATGTAGTTAGCTTCGGGCATCGACAAAGGCGACGATTTGAGGAGTGAACATGCTTCGTTTATCCGATTGGCACCCATTAAGAAGTCATTTTGGCTAAAGTATGTTGAAGCTTCATTGAGTCGCTGTTGGATTCGTGCGCGGGTATGAGCCTGTGCTGGCGTCTGAGCGGAAGCGGAGGAAGTCTGTAAGATGAGACTGACTAGAAGTAGAATCACAATTCTGAGCATTCTGACAAATCCTCAATAGGCGACCAGGGTCACCTCAATTCTACCAATTTCAACTGGACCCCCATGAGAGCAAGGAGCTGTCCGGAAGCAAGATGGGGCGGGAAAGACCGGCGACCGCTTTGTTGTAAATCGGCTGGGTGACTGGGTCGAACCGCGCTGATTTACTCGACAGAGATGCTGTACACGTTAGTCGGTAAGAAGAGATTGGTTTCGTCATCGTGAATGGCTAGCCAATCGTATTCTTTCTCGTAAATGCATCCCAGAATAACTGGTTTTCGCAGCAGATTCAGCCCTCGAATCAGGGATCTAAGCGTTTCAATCTCTCTTTGTACTGCTGATTCAAGCTGTTTCAAGCCGTAGCGTTCTGCCGGTGAAGGCGCGTCCTGAGTCGCTGAAAGTCCCGGCTCGGCAATGAAGCGGCAGTTGTTGTGAGCACAAACAATGACCCGTGCCAAGCTGGGAAACGCTTGAATGTACTGCGCCAGCCAATGATCCGATTTGTTGCCAGATCGGTTCAGTCCGGCGAAACCACCTTCGGTTTTGACAATCCTAACTGAGCCAATTCCGCTGGGCATCAGATCGAGATTGGCGCTTTGCGGTTCCGAACAAGTCAAAATCAGAGTACTAATTCCGTCATCTTGTGTTTCAGTTTGATTGCAGTCATTTGCTGCAACATCAAAATCAGCTTGCTCAATGTTCATGAGACATCTCCTTGCGGCTGCGTAAACCAGCTGGCATTCTGCTTTTAGCATGGAGAAGTTCAGAGCAACTTAGAGCAGTTTTTGAGCCACAAGGGAGTTTTGAAGCTTACGAATTTGCAGCGCTCGGGAGCAATGAGAGCGTACCGTCGGTCTGGTGTCGCGAATCCCGATAGCAAAGTCGCAATTGCTACTTCGGCAAACGAATTGCAATTCGAATCTCCGGCTGAAGACCCACGATAGGACAATAGGATCGGGTGCAAGCGTTGAAGAGGTTTATCGGACGGGAAGTCAAGCGTTTCATTGGATTGCTGTAAAACGGTTCTATAAACCGGTTCGGCAGGCAACAGCAAACAGCTGAGAATCAATGACATGACAGACAAGCACAAAACTGCCCTGTTCCACTCAACTATTTTGGACTGTCGGAGAATCTGCATTTCTACGAGCGATGGACAAATTACTACCACTTAGATCAATCATAAATGGTCCACCTTTCCTTCAGCCTTCAGGCTTGTCCAGAGAGGCACCGGATCTCACGAGGGAGATCATTTTCCGGTTGCTTGACCGCTTGAAACACTTGCACGACTGACTCCGCTGAGTTAATGATCTCGCGAATCAAGTAGCTGCCTCCAATCAACCGAAAGGGTCTGAACAATCGGGTAAACACCAGTATGCAATCCGCATTGGTCTGCCTCGCAGCAGCTGCAATCTCAGCACCACAGAGCCGGCCAGCTCTCACCTGCCATGAAATACGCACTGAAGGAAATCGACCCTGTAACTCCTCTGCACAAGAACGAAGCATGAACTCCCTTTCGTACAGCAGCTCTTGATCTGCTTGCAGCATTCTCAAGGCTCTCACTGCCGAATATGGGGTATCGCTCCACCAGCGAGGCTCAAGCATGTGCAATAAGATCACTTCGCGCACTGCCGGTTCGTAGTTGCCGGACAGCCATTCGATTAGCATTGCTGCTTGTTGCTCTCCGCCTAGCGGGACGAGTATTCTAGAGTTTTTAGCCTTGGGCGCTCGACTACGGTGACCCAACGGAGTCGATTGAAGGCGAAACTCGTTAGTTAGCTTAGGCATAACAACCACCTCTCACGTAGATTGCAACCACTTTGGGATTACTTCAAGTCGGTTAGGTCGACAGTTACCCGCTGTTCGATTACCTGACCTGAGCCGCTTGTGCCTCCCATGCGAAGCTTTTGCATCAATACCTGTTCTTCAAGCCCAGCTTCTGAAATTGCTA
>CAZSNX010000576.1:0-3246 GCA_964607945.1 uncultured Candidatus Obscuribacterales bacterium | reverse complement strand
AAAATCGATGCGTTGTGCAAACCGGAACTGGCATCGTCAGCGCAAGTCAGGTGCAGCTTGCTGTCTTTGTCACCATCGGTAGTGCCGGATTGGTGCATGCAGGCGCAGTCCAGAATGGACTCCAGCCTCTGTCCCTCAAGCTCTTCCAACTGTCTGTCGACCAGTTTGAGCAGGGCGGGGCTCAAGCTGGTCACTTGACCGTCCTGGCTCGTCACGATCAGACCGTCGGCACAATAGTTGACCAGGCTTGAATAGATATCGTCTGCAGCGATCTTCAACTTGCTGTTCCCGGGGTGGCTACAGTTGCTCGCAGTCGGCTACCAGACAGCCATCCGCAGGCCTAACTTAGCACCATCTCAGACAAGAACACCGCATTACAACCATATCTTAATTTAGCCGAGCGGATCCTTAAGACTCTCTGTAAGTGTCTTGGGTACTTGGCTCAGAGCTGGGAACCGTCATCTCCAATATTCGATGCAAACGCTCAGGGTCGACCAAGTAGAGATAGCCGATTAAAGCCTCGAAAGCGGTTGCCTTTCGGTAAGCCGACTGACCGCTTTTTCGATAACCCGAAGGTTTGAGATTGCGGGCCATTCTGACCATCTCCAGCTCGTCGTCATTGAGCTCCGGTGTCAGCGCTGACAACAATTCAGATTGAGCGCCGGCAGTCACACGTAAGACGACCTTGCCGTGCATTTGCCTGGCGGTTCCTGTGTGAAGCACTGCCCGCTCTCTTTCGAAGAGATCGAAGACCGCATCGCCCAGATGAGCCAGCACGCGCAGGGGAACATTGCGCGCCTCGATTCTCGTCAGGGTTTGACCGAATAGCATCGGGCCGCGTCAGTCTTCCTTGGCAGTGGATTTGCGTTTCTCTCGTTTGGACAGGAGCTCTCGCACCACCTGCCAGCCAAAATTCGGCAGGGAAGAGCCTATTCTCTTCCAGCGCCAAGGCTCGCTTGACAGTCGGTAAAGCCATTCGAGATTGAGCTTTTGCATTATGACCGGTGCCCGTTTGCTGATGCCTGCCCAGACATCGAAACTGCCGCCGACTCCAATAATCACGGCCTTGGGAAAGGCGCTCTGCCAGCGATCGATAAAGTATTCCTGCCTGGGTACGCCCATCGCTACCAGGACCAGCTCGGGAGAGGCTTTGGCGATCGATTCGACGACTGTTTCTTCCATGTCGGAGCTGATGTATCCATGGTGATAAGCCGCTATCTTCAATCCGGGATGCACCTTGGGCAGGACATTGGCTACCTGCTCTATCACTTCTTCTTTGCCGCCGATCAATGCCACTGGCCGGCCGGCGATCGCTGCTCGATGTAGGGTGGAGACTGCAAGGTCTATGCCAGCGAGGCGATCGATCGCCGTGCCAGCCAAACGAAGCGCCCAGACAATGCCTGCGCCGTCGGGAATGATGAGATGAGCGTGCCGGATGATTCGGTCCAGTTCGCGATCTTGTTGGGCCGCCACGACCATCTCGGCGTTCAAAGTGACGATCTGCAACCTTCGCCCCTGACGCCAAGCGGATTCCACGACCTCCAGTGCAAGAGGCTCATCTACGATATCGACCGGATAACCCAGTACTGTTTGGCGTGACTTATTAGTGGCTGACAAGGTTGACATTATGGGCGGTGCCTTATGTCGAGTATTGTACTTGCTCAAGCGCCCCGGCTGCGACAGCATGCACAGTGGCATCTCGCTGCGCCTGCCAGAACTTCCGCCGGCTTGGAACTCTCAAGGAGTTAGCTCGAAAGATTTCCCAGCCTTCACGCATAAGCACTCGGCTCCACTTCGGAGGAAGTGGGTGCCTGTGAGTCCTATGGATCACTTTGCATGCTTAGAATTCTACTGAGGAGATTAAAGTTCTGGCAAGCCAAATTTTTCGCACTTTCGGACTTTCCCACTGCGAGCGCCGAAAGCTCGACCCGTTTGGAAAATGCTTGTTTTATGGCGTCTTTCCAGTCTTCTTGCGGGTCGTCCTTGGCAAGATTTAAGATTGGCTGCTCAAACTCGGTTAACAGTTTTGAAACTTTCGGGTCGTAAGCGATCCCAACTGAAGGCACGCCTGTGCTTAAGGCCATGATCAAAGCGTGCAGTCTCATTGACACCAGGAAGTCGAGCTGCGCCAGGATGGCTATCCACTGGCTGGGTCTGGACAGCTCATTGGTCTCCAGGACGGCTCCTTGTCTGCCGAGCGCTTGCCAGCCGGCAAGAAAGCGGCGCAACACAGGTTCGTCCTGAGTAGTTTGCAAGGGCAGAAGAAGCAAGCGGGTGCCGGGCGGTAGCCCTGCCTTCAGAGCTTGCAGCAGGCCATTGTTGTGTTTTTCCGAAAAGTTAGCGCTCGGTCTGATGGAAAGCCCGACCAGCGGGTGGTCCGCATCCCGACCCGGCAAGAGTGCTGCCACCGCCGCTTGCGTTGCCGGCGCCGGCGCGCTCGGCTGCAGGTTCCAGACCGGATCGGCGGTCAGCTCGGACTGGAGACCCCAGGTCTTAAGCAGATCCTGCGATTGCTTGTCTCGCACGCTGATTGCATCACAGAGTTTGAAGGACTGCTTGGTCAAAAGCCGTCCGGCCGCGCTCGTAAGCGGACCGACTCCCTGCGCGTAGACGACTGCCCGAGCGCCAAGTGCCTTGGCAAGGACGATATGTGCGCCGTAGAAGACTACCGAGCCGGGACTGCGGGTATCTTGAAATAATCCGCCGCCGCCGCTGACCAAAAGGCGCGCGCCGGTAAGCTTGCGCACCAGTCCAAGATAGTCTGATCTGTCTGCCGCCGGTACTTTGAAAGCTTGGGTGGTTGCCTGCGGATTGGCTGAAAGCACGCAAATGTCTTCGGCTGGGGCGACCCTTAGCAGCTCGGCTATTAGTTGTTCTAAGATAGCTTCATCGCCGAGATTGCCGAAGCCGTAGTAACCGGAGACGACAATCAGTTTGCGGCTGTTTCGAGAGGCGTCCATCAGCGGTCCTAAGTCTGCGCTTGACGATTTCAGTCATCAGTATCAACGTCGGGATCTGGCTTAGAATTAATACCATGCTTGAGAACGAGCACGATAGAACGCCAGTTGCCTGCCAGGACAACACCGGTGTCGCTTGGAGTCTTGCCAGCCCGCGCACCGGCGACGAGCTGGCAGGCTTGCTGGAATTGGCTGGACGCCAGGGCGACTGCGTTGTAGTCGGCATGCCGGGGGCGATTCCGGCGAGGTTCAAGGGCCGGCGGTTTCAATTTGTAGATCTTTCTCATTT
>CAZSNX010000575.1:2772-3257 GCA_964607945.1 uncultured Candidatus Obscuribacterales bacterium | reverse complement strand
GAGATGTTTATCTGGCTTCCGGAAAGATTCCCAAGGCGGAGGAATGTTTTCGCACGGCTACCGATATGTTCGAACACAAACTTGGGGTTGAACATCCGCAAGTAGCTGTTACTCTGCGCAGACTTGCTGATCTGCTCGAGTTTAGAGGAGACTTCGAAAATTCCGAGCGGCTCTACCGGCGCGCCACCGACATCTGGTGGGAGCGGTTTGCAAAGAGAGCCGATCGCGCGCCGGACAATTTGACCGATCTCGAAGCGCTCTATGGCATGAAGCGTGGCGTGGACCAGGCAGATCTTATTTATGCCAGTGCAAGATTGTACAATTTGCGCGGAGAGCTGTTCGGAATGCCGGCGCTGGCCGGACTCCTGTATGAGATTGGATTGCTGTGCCAGCGGAGACGTTGGCATCAAATTGCGGCATCTCTATTTTCTTACGCCCTTTTAGAGTTGAAAGAAATTCCAGATTTAGACCCGGTTGTCTATGCT
>CAZSNX010000575.1:0-2762 GCA_964607945.1 uncultured Candidatus Obscuribacterales bacterium | reverse complement strand
GCGCTTCCGATTGGGAGATCAGACCGGCGCCGAGCAAGCGTATGGCGAGGCATTGACCACTCTCCAGCAGCAAGGGCTCGAATCCAGTCCGGAGCTGGGAGATGTCCTGCGCGGGATGGCTGCGTTGGCGCAAAAGAAAGGTGACCTGCTTGAAGCGGAGCGCTTGCAGCTGGCGGGCTTGGCGGCCTTGGAAAGCTCTCTTGGTGCTGACAGCTGCCGAGTCGCTTATGCGCTCAAGGAGCTCGCGAAGCTTAATTGTGCTTCGAAGAAGTACCTTGAGTCCGATATCAGATACAGGCGCGCGCTCGATATTTTGCAAGCGAGCCTGGGACCTACTCATCCTGATATCGCTGCATTGCTGGACGAAATGGCACATCTGTTTATGGAACAGCGAAAGTATTCGGATGCTGAGAATCTCTACATTCGAGCGATTCAAGTAGCAATAACTGACACTGGACCGTTGCCTTCTTATGTCGCTACTTTCTATGAGAAGCTGGCGCGTATTTATGGAACGGAAGGAAAGTTCGCCAGAGCCGAGGCATGCTACCAGCGGGCGCTTGATATAAGAGCGGAGTCTTTGATCGGCTGTCGAGCAGACATCGCCCAAACATCTTTGAAGTTGGCAAAGCTCTACTTGAGCTGGAGCAAATACATGGACGCTGAAGGTTACTTCCGCAGCGCATGCGAGCTGAGCGTCGAGTTGAATGGCAAGAACAGTCAGGATGAAGCGTCTGCTCTGGAGGGTTTGGGAACTATCTATCGCAAGCTGGCACGATATAAAGATGCCGAGACCATGTTGCAACGAGGGCTCGAAATTCAAGAGCAGCTTTCCGGTATCGACTCGGTATTATTGGTGCCATTTTTGGATCAGCTCGGCCAGCTCTATGCGGAGATGGGACGCAACAAGGATGCTCGCAATCAGCTGGACCATGCAGTCGAAATATTGGAGCGAGCGGGCGGAGAAGCAGATGTGCGCTTGGCGTCGGTGCTGAATCATTTTGCAGCGTTGGAGATCGCTCAGGATAATTGGGAGCAAGCCGTCTTAATCTGCGAGCGAGTGGTGCATATTGTCGAGCCGGCGCCAGAGGCTGATTTTGCCCAATGCATCGAAGCCTTTATCAAACTTGCCGATATTGCCATCATTCAAGGCGACAGCGGCAAGGCGTTTTCAATCTTGCAGCGAGCTGGCAAATTTGCTGAAGCCAAGCTCGGGCTTCAGTCGATGGCAATGGTACGGCTGCTTAACTGTATGACCCGCCTGTGTGCACTTACCGGCAGCGATCCCATGCAGTATCTCAAGCATGGACTGTCGATCAGTGAAGCGGTGCTAGGACAGCATCGTATCGAGGTCGCCGATATCTTGATCAATCTAGGGCGTTACTACACCGCTCAAAAGGAATCTCATCGCGTCGTCGAATATTACCTGCGCGCCTTGCAGATACTCGAGCAGACTCTCGGTACGCAGCATCCGCAATTGGCATCTGCGCTTGAGGAGTTCAGTCGATTCTACTTCGCCGGCGGTGATGTGCAGCAGGCGGAACCGATGCTGAAGCGAGCACTTGCAATTAGGGAGCGCTGCTTCGGCTCGCAAAATCCGATAACGCTCCTTACGATTACGGAATTGGCCGAAATTCAAGAAAGGCGTTCGCTAAACTCAGAGGCAGAGCGGAGTTATGAGCGAGCGCGAGTTACCTGGGAGCAGCTTTCGCCAAATGCCGATGCTCAATGTTCCGGACTAGTTCTCAATCTGCTTTTGCACTATGAGAAAACTGGAGATTTGGACACCGCCAGGCGACTGGCAGCGCTGTACCTCGAGCGTCAAAAACTTCGAACTCTTCCGAAACCATCTGCTCGAGATTCCGTATGGCAAGCTCTGGCAGTGGCTCTTGCTCGATTGACCTAAAGAGCCAAGTTCCTAGTTGCGGCGCGTCCATTTCGGAAGTGTCAAACTGCGCAACCGGATCGAACTTCTCCAGGCATTGCTGCATTTTCGAACTACGCAACCGATTGACTACTGTTTAACTGCCAGCGACTGCTGGTTGCCACCATGAATGCGGGCATCTAACATTTTGGCTTCGGCTTCCCGTCCCGTTAGTTTCAGTAAGAGACAAAAATTCTCTAGAATTGGCAGCAGATCGGAATCTTGCACCGAATCAGGGTCTTGCTCTGCCAGCTCCTCCATAGTCGAGAACGCTCGGCGCAGACAAAATTCACCGTCTTGATACTGCCCCTGGCTGTTGTAAATCGATGCCAGATTGTTGAGCGTTCTAGCGATATCGAGCTCAGCTCCGGATTGTTTTTCCCAGATAGTCAGTGCTCTGTAAGCATACGTCTCAGCTGGAGCATAATTTCCCATCGCTACATAGCAAACTGCTAGCATATCCAACACTTTTGCCAGGGCGGGATGATTGCGATCGAGTCTGCCTTCAAGAGAATGAAGCAATCGTTCAAAGAGCGGTTCGGCGAGCTCATAGTTTCCACCGTGAAGAAGAGACCGTGCCGTAGAATAAAGTGTCTCGTCGGGATCTTCGCCGCCTACTTCTTCCGGTCTGTTTTCCCGAAGCACCTGCGCTGGTGCAAGCATCTTTTGCTGATTGCCTTCGCCAACCAGGACTAAATCGGGAAGATTGAATAGAATCGCTTCGTTAAGCATAGGGTAGGTCGCTGCTTTCTCTCATTGTCTAATCTGTGGTTATCTGTTTCGTGTACCGAACAGTCCGCCCGTATTGGGTGTATAAAGAAGCCATTCATTTACTTTTACG
>CAZSNX010000574.1:0-3258 GCA_964607945.1 uncultured Candidatus Obscuribacterales bacterium | reverse complement strand
GCGTAATCAACATCGCTGGACCGGCTTCAGAATGAGGAAGTGTTAATCCGCCCAGACCGGCGCCTTCGGAGTGCTCGATCGCTTGACCACCCTTTGCATCTGCAAAATGTCTCCAAACATAGTCCCAGCCAAAGAGGTCGCTGTGAAACGTCATAATCACTTCTCCATCGAGTTGCCCGGCAGGCCATCGTCACCACTTGCGACTGCGGCAACTTACCAAACGTAGCACATCAGTTTAGACAAATCACGGCTTCTTAGCAACCACTTAAGGCATCACTAAAATTGAATCCAAAGGAGATTCCTTTAATACAGAATGGCAATGCCTTAAATTACTAAGTGTATATGACCACTAGCCAACTAAGACGAATCGATGTCGCCTATCGAATTCAAGCTGCTTGTTAGAATGTCCGAATCCCACGCCGGTTAGAGCAACTTGGTTCGCTCAAACCAGAATTTGAATCTAGACTGAATCATTGCATCTAAAGCTAAGAGACTTAGACCGCTTAGATTTCAAACGTTTCTGCGGCAAGGCAATCATCTGCGTACAAAACGAGCTTCTGTCAGCGTTGCCTACTTACTTAGGACTGAGGACCGAGCGAATTGACTGCGGCCGTTGGAAGCATTCAGTTTTTCTTTTAACGTCATTCTTATTCATGTCCGCCTATAAAGCAGCATTCGGACAGGGGTGACCTAGTGCACGTGGAATTGTGCCCGGGCTTGGCACGACTGGCGGAGGCAAACTACAAGTATCGGTCGGCTGGAGGCATTTAAAGGCGACCAAATCGTACTTCGATTCGCGTCAGAATCACAACTTCAACCGTACCTGGCAACCACGCGAGCGTTTGAGCGTGCTCGACGTGACGGGGCGATATCGGCTAAACAACAGGCTTTCTGTCATAGCAAGCCTGCCGATTGTCATGAATAGATTCTCCATGCTGGTACCGCCACTTGGTCCCCAGCAGAGCAGACGGGACAGCTGGGGAGCCGGCGGCGTAGGCGATCTTAGTGTCTACGGTCAATATTGGCTGCTCAACCCAAAGAACCATCCTTTCGGCAATGTAAACATCGGTCTTGGAATTAAAGTTCCCACAGGCAGTTGGCGAGTGCGGGCAAACATGCCGGACGAGACCGGCAGCAATAACATCGGTCGTTATGTCTATCCGGTGGCTATGATGCCGGGGGATGGTGGAACTGGGATTATTGCCGGGTTTGAAGCATTCAAAACATTGCGGGCACCGAATCTATTGCGCGGCAATACGTTGTTTGTTTCGGGCAGTTATCTATGCAATCCTCGCGACACCAACGGCACACCTTCAATCATTCAAGCACTAGGTGTGCCGCTGGCACCCTATTTCGCAAGCGAGCTCACTAATTCCGTGCCCGATACTTACTCACTCCAATGGGGACTGACCACCAAGATTCCAGGAACTTGGGACAAACCGAAGCTTCGCGGTTCCCGCCTGCGCATCATGTGGCGCCTGGAGGGTCTTACCACCAGAGATTTGATTGGTGGCAGCCATGGTTATCGACAGCCAGGCTATGCACTTTCAATTGGTCCAGGGTTCTCTTATCAGATGGGCAAGAATCTCCTGATGGTAGACGTTCCAATTGTCTTTAACCGGCATATCAATCCAGGCAAGACTCAAGTCCCGGGTTTACCAGTCAGGACACCTTCCGGCATTGCTCCGGCACCATTCAATGCCTTTCGCAATCTCGGATTGATTGCTCCACTCAGTCTCTCTGTACGTTATGTCAGAACGCTATGACCTAGACTAGAAATGATGCTTAAGGCTCAGTTGTAAATTGGTTCTTCAGCTGCACAAGCGCCAAACGAAGCTCTTCGGCGAGTTCGGCAAACGACTGCTGGCGATTGTCTGGGTCCTTCTGCAGAGATCTAAAGACAGCTCTCTCTAAATCTTGCGGAATCCGAAAGACTGAATCGATCTTGGCCGGTTCGTACTCAACATGACGCTTCATCGTCTCGTAGCTAGTCTGCCCCACATGCGGTGGAATACTTCCCAGGCACTCATACATCAGGCAGCCCATGCTGTATAGATCAGAACGCTGATCTGCCGTACGTCCAAGACACACTTCGGGACTAACATAGTGGGGCGAGCCCAGTATCTCACCAGTACGAGTCAAAGCTTGGTCCTCATCGCTAGCCAGCTTAGCAATTCCAAAGTCGACAATCATCGCCTTGTCGGCACCATCTTGTGATTTGAGAATTACTATGTTGTTGGGCTTTAGATCACGATGGAGTACGCCGGCGGCATGCGCGTGCTGCATACCATCGCAGATCTGCAGGAAGATCGGCAACGCTTTGTAAGATGGGACATAGACTTCTTGATCCAAAATAGCGGACAAACTTCTGCCGTCCAAAAAGTCCATCACTAAATATGCTTCTCCCTCTGGGGTCAGCCCGAAATCCTGCACCGCCAAAATATTGTGATGAGAAAGTTGGCTTACCGCCTTCGCTTCACGTTGAAAGCGCTGCACTTCAGTTGGATCGCCAGCCAGATGAGTGTGCAAAAGTTTGATTGCCACCAGCCGGTTCAAATAACGGTGCCGTGCCTTAAACACGCTACTCATCCCACCGCTGCCGATCAACTGGATAATCTCGTAGCGCTCCGCGAAGATGGTGCCTTCCGGCAAGGCAACCGCTTCCGGGACCAATTCAACCCCATCATTCGAGCAGGTCTTTTCACCCTCGGCTGCTTCCTTTCGGCATTGCGGACAGACAAGTTTCACACGCCTGCCTGTGAAGCTTTTTGATTCAAGTGATCGCTTCAAGGCCAACTCCACCATATTCATCTCTTCTTCTGTTCGTCTCTTAGCCGCTTCTACCTCCAGCTTTTCCTTTTCAATCTGTTGCTTCTCCGCCTCAACCCTTTCCTTATCTTTCTCAGCTCTCAACTTCGCAGTCTCTGCTTTGATTTTTTCAGCCTCGACTCTAATCTTGGCCGCTTCAATCTCACGTTTTTCCTGCTCGACTCTTACCTTTTCTGCCACAGCCTTGGCTTTTGCCGTTTCTGCTGCAAGTTTTTCAGCTTCAATCAATCTTTTTTCGGCTTCCACTTTCACCATCGCGAGCTCAGCTTCACGCTTTAATTCTTCAGCGCGATTTCTTTCACTTTCTACATTGTCTATTTTTTTGGCTTCCCAGATCACGCCGCCGACTAAATAGCCTCCCAATAGAGCAATAGAGACACCCTGATAAACACCCTCGTCATACAAACCTGAACTCTTTCCTGCATATAC
>CAZSNX010000573.1:0-3258 GCA_964607945.1 uncultured Candidatus Obscuribacterales bacterium | reverse complement strand
TGCCTCTCCGGCTTGGCCAGCCATTTCTTGCGAGCGCTTCGCTGGGTGCTTCTGCTCGCACCGCTGACCGACAAGAAAGTCAGCTTGTGGAATTCGTTTTGCGCCGTGATGTATGGCTATGCTGTTAACGTCGTCTTACCGCGCGGCGGCGAAGTAGCTCGACTGGTATCTATCAGCAAAACCGAGAAGCTGCCGTGGATTGGCGTGTTGTCTACCATGTTCATTGACCGCTTGCTCGACATCGCCTTGCTCGTGCTGCTGCTTGGTTTTACCCTGACGGTCTTTCCCACCACCGCTTTCGCCGACATGAAATGGCTGGTGCCCGGCGGCATCTCGCTTTCCATCGCCACCGTGCTCGGCTTGCTTGTTTTGCCGCAGATGGCAGGCATTATCAACTGGCTGGTTTCGCAGCCAGCACTATCTTCGAAACTACCGGCCTCGCTCATTCAAAGGGTCGAAAACCTATCAAAGCAATTCGACACCGGCTGCCGCTCACTCAAGAATCCCGTTACTTATCCGGCAATCGCTGGCCTAAGTTTGGCAATCTGGTTTTTTTACTGGCTCAACTTTTACTTGATGATCTGCGCCTTCGGACTGCAAGACAAAGTGAGCCCCAGTCAGTGTCTTGTCGTCTTTACGATTGGATCGGTCGGAGTGTTGGTGCCAACTCCGGGCAATGTCGGGAGCTTCCACTTCCTGGTCAGCCAGGGTCTGAGCATCGTCTCCGGTATCAATCATGAACTGGCATTGGCATTTGCCAGCCTCCTGCACGTTATGTGCTTCGTCGTCGTCACCTGTGTGCCGGCTGCTGTCTGTTTCGTCGCCCAAACATACAAGGCGAAGCAGGACCAACAACCAGTTGCTCCAACCAGTTCACCAGCGACCAGCCGCCGAGACTGATCGACTGTCAGGGCATCGGACTGCCACCAGCAGCGGCCGCGGTGGCAGCTACTTCGACGTCATGCGCATCCTGCTGGCGATTTTTGTCACCGGTACCGGTAGTGATTTTCATCGTCAATCGAAGATGGACAGCCGATGGCAGATGATCGCTTCCAGTGGGCTTAGATGCACCGAGCAAGGTGCTCATTTTCTTGAACACTTTGCCCTCCGTCAAACGTGGCGGCGAGATTGACCCCTTCACCGGCGGCGGCAGCGAGCAAAGCTTGAAATCGAGATCGTTATCCGGTGGTGGCAGTCGGACGTTGATATTACCGAAATAAAGCTTGCTGTCCTTTTGAATGAATCCTCGCTTGAGGTCCGCTTCAATCAAGTCAGGCTCGCCGGCCGAAGACTCGACATTCGACAATACATCCTTAATCGAACCAAGTTCCAGCCCCACCACCTTCGGTGCTTTTCCAGTCATGCCCGGCAAGGCAATTGTCGGCACGGCAGATTGTGCCTCCACCCGCTGAACTTCTCGCCGAACCTCCTCCTGCATTGCCGACTTGAGACGCTTGCGCTCTGACTCCATCAGAGCAGCGCTTTGTCGCGACTCCTCCAGAAGCTGACTGGCAAGAGGCTCCAAATGCTTATATCCATCGCAAGCTGTCTGATGATTTTGTCTTGATACATAAACGAGCTCTCGACAGCGGGCAATCATGTTATTCATCTGCCCTGCGCGATCGCCAAAATTTAGATGTTGAGCCACTGTCAGGGCAAGAGCATCGGCTTCATTCTGTGAGCGCTTCTGCTGAAACACCATTAAGTAAATTGCCAATCCGAACCCGATGATGACGAACAGTACGCAAGTGACCAGCGCAACCATCAAAAGCATGCTGCCAGCAATTCGTCTTTCTGCCGCGCGCCCGACCAAGTACTTTGAATCCACTTTCATCGCCGTTCTATTCTACGTTATCGCGGTTCGTTCAAATGTGTCCAGCATGATATTCTGTCAAAACTCGGAAACTCGATCTCGCTTTCCGTCCATAGGTGAGGGCAATCGAATTGAAGTCTCGGCAGCGCGGGCAGCAAACAGTAGAGTTTGCAGGGGCACTGGCAGTGCTGATTCTTTGCGTCGCGTTACCACTGCTCGATCTCTGTATTATTCCAATTCGCTCCGGGCTGGCAGCCAGCATAGTTAACAACTATGCAAAGCAGCTATCGCTGGCTGAGAAATACAGCCAGGCTAAAGCACAGCTCGACGATCCCGAAGTATTGTTCAAAAGACTGAAAGCAATCGGCGGAGTAAGTCCGCAAAAATCGGAGCTTTCACTGATTGTGGAAAGTTCTCGCGAGATAGGCAGTCAGACAAAGGTCACGGCGTCCGGAGGAATTCCGGCCAACTGGCAGCCGGACGGAACGAGTTGCCCTTGTACCTACACGCTCAATCTCAAAGTAGCTGCGGAAGTAAGCCCGCTGATCTTGATTCCGCAGGTCGGAGGCAAAGTGCCGGGACTGAGCGTTCCTCTTTCGATGACGTATTCAGCGAACGCACCATTTGAGAATCTCGGGCGAGATCCGATCACGCAAGAGTATTTTGTAAATGAGTAGGACAATCTCCATTATTACCATCAGCATCTTGTTGATTGCCGCAGCGATTTTAATATCGTCGCCGCTGGTGTCTTCACAGGATGCGGCCATTCGGGATTACGACTGGATTGTCGAGGCTCAAACCGAAGAGCTCAAAGACTATCTGAACTTTCCAGGTTCAAATTTAAAGCCGATTTTCAAGGCCGCGGTTACTTACAAAAGTCTGGATCCGAAAGCGCATGCTCAACCGGTAAAGTATGAAGATCTCTATTATCGCAGCTGCGATGCCATCGGCTGCCGGCGCTACCACACCTTTGACATCGCCAGCGGTGACGGTGTCGCGATTCGCATCTCGACCAAATCGCAACCGGCTAAACCAGAAGAGGCATGTGCCGCCGCAAACATCATCGTGCGCTTACTGCTTGATTCATACTTGAACGGCAACAGTGTTCCCCGCGTGTTATTGCCCTATCCGATCTTCCATCAAGTCGTCGCCGATCTACACCGCGAAAACTTTTTCTCAGCCGGTGAGGCTGCTCCGGATCAGCCCGTATTCAGCTCGATCATTCTAGAACTGCGGTCAGAGCCAGGCGGGCTGCGCCAGACGATGAACTACACCGGACAAACATCGAATAATTAACCGGCCGCTATCAAGTAGCACTATATTGCAATTTCAACCTCGACAAGTGCAGATCAAGCCAGCGTCAACTCCGCTATTGACCGGTAGCTTTCTTGACCGCCGCTTCAGCGTTGGGCATGCCAAAGCCGTACCATTGCGTCCAACTGCTG
>CAZSNX010000572.1:0-3267 GCA_964607945.1 uncultured Candidatus Obscuribacterales bacterium | reverse complement strand
CACCGGCTTGCGGTCGTAATCGACGGCATTGAAGTCGACGGCTATCGGTTCACCGGCCCGGCAAACATAATTTTGGGGCTGAACGAACAGCGCAAAATCACCTGAAGTAACTGAGCAATAGCCGCTGCTGACGACACTCATCCGGCTGATATCGGTTACTTCGGCTTCTACTTTGTAGCGCATGTCTCGGTACTGAGATCCAAAGGGATGAGTGCGATCCGGCACGATCGGATTAGAATCGAACTCGACCAGCGCTTCGCCGTTGCCGTCGGTTTGTACATAGCCCTGTGTCACGTAGCTGCCGCCGTAACTGTCATAGTCGTAGCCTGAATCGCCGGAATCTTCATCGCCCCAAGCGTCGAAATAGCTGTAATAACTGGGCCTAGACATCAGGCGATAGCGCGAGGCCCAATCGGTGGAGGAGTAAATCGAATACTTGACGCGGGCGTCGCGCACCGGAGCGCCGAAGTAGTAGGTGGCTTTGACCCGCACCTTGACTTTCGAGCCTGCCACTACCCGCGGTTGTACCGGGCTTACTTCTACTTTGTATTCCGGTTTACGATATTGATTGACCTCGAAGCGTTCGTAGTCCTTGCTGCCGTCCGGGTAGGTCAAGGTTATCTGATAGGCGCCGGTCTTTCCCTCGTCTGGAATGTCAACGGTTCCGTTGATGGTGCCATGATCGTTCGTTCTTAGCTGTTTCTCCCAGAGTTTATTGTTATCGGGATCTTCTGCGACAGCCGACACCGGCAGGCCTTCTTTGGGGGTCTTGTAGCCGCCGGTTTCCGAACGTCTGATCAGCGCTTTAAAACAGACGGTCTGTCCTAAGCGATAAATCGGTCTGTCGGTGTAAAAGTAAGTCGTGTACTTTGCATTGTCATTGGAGTAATACCAAGATGCGCCGTAAGCATGTTGTGCCCCCAGCGTGCCGACGGTGACCAGGTTCTTGCTCGATACTCCCTGCGGACTATGCAATGAAACGAACCCATCAGGGCCGGTCTTGCCGCCGGCAAGCGAGGTGTCGATCTCGCCTGCATTCAAGAAGTAAAGCTTGACATTGACGCCGGCAAGCGGCTTCAATGTGTTGAAATCAACTGCTCGCACCAGCGTGCGGTCGGGAGCTTGTTTGATCACTAATCCGATATCGGTGACGCTGAACCACATGAAATTGCGGTCTGTTTTGCCTTCGGCATTTTCCAATTCGGCAACTGCGAAATAGTCGCCCGGTGGCAGTGGCTTGTCGAGTTCAAAATCGGCACGAGCCGAGTCGTTCTCGTCCAGACGCAACTCCCGGTTGAACGTTTGTACCGGCTCGCCAGAGGCGATAAAGTCCAGTACTTCGTCTGCTGCGTGATAGATCTGTAACTCAGAGCTGAGGTCGAGTTTGTCGGAGCCCCATTTCTTCTTGCTCTTGAAAAGTGACAGAAAGTCTTTACGATACAGTTTTACCTTCGCCTGTGTGCCACCGGATGCGCTCATCCAGAATCTCGGCTTCTCTTTAGTGGTAAACACGCGAGTATTTGAAGCGACGCTGACGGACGGATCAAGCACGCTCATCTTAATTACATCGGGAAAGTCGGTGACCTTGCCGTCATCGACAAAAATTCCACTTTGATGAACGGTCGAGAACCCCTGCGCATGTACCTTCAAGTTATACTCACCGACCGGCAGTTGATCGATCCGAAAGGTGCCGTCTGGTTGAACCCAGACGCCGCGTTCGATCGAGTCATCGCCACGGGGGCCTTGCGCGAGTGCATAGACTCGGTTCTGTTTCATGTCATAGGAGAAAAGATGAAAGCCCTTTTGCTCGAGAGCGACGTGCCCAGAAACCGAGCCGGTCGGCTTCGTGAGGCTGATGCTCAAGATAGCCAGCAAGACCAGCTTAAGCAGAGTTAGATGCACTGACAGGAAAGTGTTTTTATCGTCTTTGACGAGCTGTTTTGTTTCACTGGTAGACATCTGCTCTTATCCTGTATAACTGGCAGGGCTCGCCGGGACGTATTCCGGCTTTTAGTTTGCATTGAACCAATTGATAATGGGCGTCGCTTGCTTCGCCGGGCAAGAGGATGCCGGACTTTCCGCCCGCGCGCACAAGCAGTCCGTCCAGCATCGGATTTTGTTGCGAAATTCTGCGGATCGGCTCCAATGAGCGGACAAGCGTTACTTGCACTTTCAACTCTTTCCATTCAGCGGAGCGCACCGGCGTAAACCGGTATTCTCTGGTCAAGGCTCCGATGGTGGCATAGATGGTTGATTTAATCAGATCTTTGTCGGGAGTAAGAGAGCCCCAGCAAGCCCGCGATTTTCCGTTTTTGCTGAGAGTGACGAAGACACCCGTCGGTCTCACTCCGGAGTGGTCTGCCGGAAATTCTTGCGCAAGTTTCGTCAGCGATCCTGTTTTCAATCTGTCGGTATCAAAGTAGTATTGCAAAGTGCGGCGCGCTACCTCTGTCAGCGCCGGTGTCTTGTACGCCAGGCTCTGGCTGGCAAGCAACAGTGAAATCGTAATCGTCCAGGTAATTACCCGGGTTGATTGCAACACAGAGCGCGCTGTCCCCTTCACGTTCACTCTTTACCCGGTACACTAGTAAGACTTTAGCGGGGCTACAATCGATGGAACCCGATTCGGGCAATTCCGACCATACTAAGGCTCATTCTACAGGCCGCAGACAATTTCTGAAGTCAATCTTCGGATTGAGCAGCATGGTTGAAGTCAAGTCCGCCGAAGCAGGCGTAATCCCGCGCGGTACTTTCGTTTGGGCTGATTTGAGGACCGGACAAGTTGGCTTCCCGACTGGCACTTCTGTTAAGCCAGGGTTACCTGGATCGCTTATGAAACTGGTTGGCGCAGCCGCGATTCGGCAGGAGAATTTACTTCCTGCTAACGAAACGCTCGAGTGCAGAGGAAGTATCGTCATTCATAAGCAAAGATATTCGTGTCAAAAAGCACATGGAAAGCTAAATCTCGTGCAAGCAGTCGGGTATTCGTGCAATGTCTTTTTTGCACAGGCGGCGCAAGCTTTAAGCGCCGCTATGTTTCTTTCTTATGCACGCAAGTTTGGTTTGAATCGTTCGGTATCAGGCTACGCGTCCGGCCCGTTTCCCAACTCGGTGCAGGGAGAATCGCAGCAGTACGTCCTTGGTCTGGCGGAAGACTTTCAGCCGCATGCCCTGCAAGTCCTTCAAATGAGCGCAGTAATCGGCACCAGGGGGAAACCACCGGCCCTGTTCAGCGCGCAAGATCCGGACTCGGCTGAGGATCCCGTC
>CAZSNX010000571.1:0-3278 GCA_964607945.1 uncultured Candidatus Obscuribacterales bacterium | reverse complement strand
ACCGCAACAATAAGCCCTGGAAGCTTCCAGGCGCGGGCGTAAATGACGGTAAAACACTTCCGGTTTACACCGGTTCGCAGGGGCAACGCTGGTATGTGGACAAAACAGGTGCTCCAATTGAGCTCCCGCCACCGGCACCACCAACTCAGCAGGTGCAGCCTCAGCAGCAACCTCTGCAAAGCTCTGCGCCTCAGCCCGCAACGTCATCGAATCTACCGGAAGGGTCATTCAGTATCGACAATCAGGTAATCGCACCCGACATTAGCTCCCAATCAGACGACTGCGACTCAGATTCGGATTCATGCGGAATGTTAGATGAAGCAACCGCAGCGCAGCTCGGTCTTACTGCCAATGCGTTGCAAGCTGCAGCAGACATGGCTGTCTCAGACGAGGGACTGCCCTATAATCAACCGGCCTATTGGGGTGGTGATGGTGACCCATATTGGTGGGGAGCCAACGGAGCCAGAAATTATCTTCCCAGAAATGTAGCAAACGGTAGATTAATGCGAGATTGGGGTAATCAGCAAGCACGCTACAACCGAGAAGCAGGGTCGCCATTCGGTCGATACTATGGGCGCTCGACGCCTTCTGAGCGACCGGCGTTTGCTCACCCGGACAGCATGACACCCTTTCATTCATTATTCTCGGAACCCATGCTCTCTGGAGACCGGCTCGGAATGCTAGGAGATGGACGATTCACAGGACGCGACACCGGTCGATTTACAGGACAAGACACAGGCAGATACACAGGCAGTTATACAGGTAGAGACACGGGCCACTATACCGGTGACTATACAGGGCGAGATACAGGAAGAGATACCGACAGTTACACCGGCCGAGATAGCGGCAGATACTCGGGCCGAGATGGTCTTGGAGGTCTCGGAGCGCTGAATGGATTGCGAGGGCTCGGTGACCGGGACGGCGGCGAACGTATGGGACCAGAAAGCTTTGGCGGCGGCCGCCGGGGTGGCGGTGGCCGACGTTAGACGCGTGATTGCAAGCGACTTCTCTATCTCCCTTTCGGATTTGCGCTCAGCCAATCTGAAAATAGGAGATTAAGAGCCTCCTCCAATTTCGTCAGAACTGCAACTTTATTCTCGGCTGAACCTTCCCGATTTTGCTGCCACGTAAGAATTGAAAAACGAGCTTTCGAATCTCTTTCCAATCGCACGACCTGAAATACCTGTACGCTGGCTGAATAGTGAATAGAGCCACCAGCTTCAGAAAAGTAAGTACCAACCATGTGCACATAGGCAGCATCATGCTTCATGGATTGCCTGACCTTTACTCCCAGGTTTTTCAGTCTCAGAGCGGCATAACCACGAATCTCTTCAGTCAAACCACTATCTATGCCTCCTGGCACAGAGGATATCTGCGGAAGCAGCTCAACATCCCTTAGTCCCTTAAGTGGACTCGCCTGCGATTGCCTGTAAGGAGAAGGGCTTTGAAGAGCCTCGCCAACCTGACCTGAAGAGCTCGAACATGGATTGAGCCACTGAGCGTCCTTTGCAGAGCATTCTTTGCAGCCCCCAACAATACTCAAAAGCACAATTAAAAGATAGATCCACATGTGAACCCCAACTTAATCTGAATTCCAGACTCTAGACTACTATGAACAGACAGATTCTACTGCTCAATTTTGTCGAACAAAGAAGGACAGCTTGTGCCTGAAGCGATAGATTAAGGCCAAACTGACGATACCACCAAAAAATGCTGCAACGGCAGATGCAGCGGTTACCCATGAAACAATTATGAGCAGCCTGTTTAGTCCAACCAACTCGTCTCGCACGTCGCTTAATGGCTTCGAAATGCTGGAAGTGGGAGTCAGCAAATTCTCTGTCTGTTTATCCAAGTCGTGAAGTTGCTCTTGCAACTTCACGATTTGATTCTGAACACCAAGCATGCGATCGCTTACTACGGACATGCGCTGCTCTACAGCGGCGAGAGGACCGCTCATTCGTTTCAACGGCTGCTGCAAAGCAGTCAACGGCTCCTCCAACTCCTTAATCTGCAATCGCGCACTACTGATCTCTCGGCGAACATTGGCAATATCTTGACGAACCGGCATGAAATCACGCAAGTCCTTATGAACAGTGGCAATTGCTGGCGAAATCACGCCTATCTTAGAGAGATCGCCGGATAACTGGCTCAGATTTTGATTAACACCCGCAAGCTGGTCGGCTACTGCTGATAGCCTGCTCTCCACTCCGGCCATCCTCTTTTCCATACTTGCAAATGCTGGCTGCAATCCACTCATCGGTCCTTGAAGCAAAACGATGTTATCTTGAAGTTCTTCGGCTTGGTTTCTTAGTCTCCAGATCGGTCTAGTAATTCTCTTAATCGGATGGAACCCCTTGATTGGCGTATTCCATTGCTTAAGTTGCTTAGCAGTCGGCACATACCGTCCAGGTTTGGGTGGTACCGCCTGCACTGGCACAGCGGCGCCAGGACTTGGCACCGCCGCTGCGCCTTCCGGGCTGACATTTACCTGCACCGAAGCTTCGGCTTCCGCAGACTCAACAGGTTGCACCAATACCCCCGATATCACAATTACTGATATCAAAATTGCCAGGTACAAGAGCGAATTAGACAACTTGCTCTTGCTCATCACAGCTCCTGAACGCAGATTCGGTTCGCATCGATTCCCTACAGCTCGGACACAAGCTCGGCACAGACTCATCTCAAATTCTGCGGCACTGCTGCTTCATGACTTTGTAGTACCTACTAGACCTCGTTCCAGCTCCAGTGTACTCCTTTCTGGAAGCGCTTTCCAGATCTTTCAGGCAGAGCACAACTCCCATTAGACCAATCCGAACTTGGTAGGTATGATTATTCCAGCGAGTAGCGCTAATCTGTGAGTCACTAACGATGAGAGTTGGTTCTCGGAAGTATGCCAAGAGTTAAATTAACAAACCAGCTGAATCACAAGGCTCTTGCGAAACACCGGAGGAGATTCCTGCGCTTCTTTCCAAAAGCCTTTCGCGATCCTCGCTATCTAAGCTGGGAACATGAGTACAAATTCGCATCTCATCAGCTTTGGAACGAGCAGCTCGGAGAAGATGAGTATAGAAAGTTGCTGCGCCAGCAGAAGTTCTTGGAGATTGCCTCAAGGGCACTACGCGTCGAGCAAAAGACCGTTCCACCCTTTCTCTTTTCGTTTGAGAAAATGGCCATGAGAGATGCGCTACGCACTGAATATGGTGCAAAACTCTTTTCAGAAGGACTCTTCGAGCTCTTACACGGCAAAGGTGATTTGCAAAGCAGATTCATTCAGTGGA
>CAZSNX010000570.1:0-3283 GCA_964607945.1 uncultured Candidatus Obscuribacterales bacterium | reverse complement strand
TCGCTGCTGATAGCTGGGATTGGCTCAAGAATAATCTAGTCAATCCGGCCTACAATTCCGGCATCGTGCAACCGGTTGGCGCACTAAGAAGCATCGCCAACCCCGCAGCAAAGTATTTAACAGGAGAAGACTTACCCAAGCTCTCCATGCAATCAGTAAAGACAGCCGACTCAATCGGAGTGTCCTGGTTTTGTCAAAATGTATCGGGTGGTTTGGCCGGCATGGTTCCCTACGTTCTGGCAGGCAAAATGGCAGGAAGCACCATGCGAGCGGGCGGACGCTACCTGCAGCTCGAAGGCTCGATGGCCAAAATCGTTGCCAGCGAGCATGCAGCACTGATGACCGGAGCAGCTGCATACGATTTCGCCCGCGAAACTCAAAAAGGAGAAACCCGCCTTGGCAATGCCGCTGGCGGGTTGGCGATGTTCGCGGTAATCGGCAAAGGCAATCATATGGCACTATCGACCGAGAACATGGTGAAGAGAACGATGTTCAAAATCGGGGCCGGAGGCTTGGGAGCCGATGTACAAGCCGTCGTCTCAGAAGGCATATCTCAGCATAAACTGCCAACTTTGCGCAAGCTGGCCGACCACTTCGTCACCGGCGGAGCGATGAACGTCGCATTGCCCTACGTACAAGACAAACTCAACCGCAGCACCGATGGTGTTAATCACGCCCTCGGAAGGGGCATTCCAATCGACCGCTTCATTGCCCAGGAACATATTGCCGGCAAATCAGCCAGCTTGGAGCATTTAGCCAACGAAAATCCCTTAGCTAGAGTGCAATACAGTCACGACAACTCACCCAAGTTTCGCAAGAACATCGCCCATATAGATGAACGCATAATCGACCAAACAGCCAAGATCGCCACTGAAAGAGAGGCAGCAAACAACGGTGCAGGCGAACATGGCAAGTCGGCGGCTGAGATTCGAAAGGAAGCACTAGCAAGGGAGTTGGCAGCCGAGCTCGGCGACATCGAAGCAGGCAAGGCCGGCAAAGCTGGTTCTGCTCTGAGCAATCGGGACATCGTCAAAGCGTTTAAAGACGGACGACTTGAAGTCAGCCTGCCAACCGAGAACAAGGGAGAGTTCAGACCGGTCGAACTAGAACATTTGCTGCCACAAGTAGGAACGAATTCCTTGGATCTTACCCTGGGAGATCAGTTCGTTTTTCTGCCTAAGGGCAAAACCGTAGACCTGGGCAAGACAAGTCCCAAAGACTTTCTGCGCGGGCTAAAACCCGAGGTGAAGCCTGAAGGTGTGCTGCTCGAGCCCGGCGACTTCGTACTGGCCTTCACCCGAGAGAAAATCACTTTACCGTCAGAGCCTAAACCAGGCTGGAACGGAGAACCACCATTAATTGGCGAGATTAATGTGCAGAGCAGCCTGGCCAGACTAGGTATCAGCGAGAACATCACGGCATCGACGCTCAACAATGGCACCAACAACCCGATCACTCACGAGATCAAGAACAACGGTTCGACAGCAGTCTGGCTGAGACCGGGCATGAGATTCGGCAGCGTTGTATTTCACCGAATGAGCGGGCCTCCCGGAATGGGCTTCCAACAAAGTCGCATGCACGGTCAAGTCGAACCAACCGGCGGCAACGGTCATTCCAGCGAAGCGCAGTCGATCATTGTCAGCCCTCACCTGCCTGCACCCGAAACTCTTTCAGGATTCAAACCGGTGGAATTGACCGTCTCACCGAAGTCGGCATCGCCAATTGAACGCAACGTACAGTCCGAGCCAATCGCTACTCCGCCGGAAATAGCAACACCACGACCGGAACCCAATCATACTGCCACCGCCGCCGCCGAATTTCGTCAACAAATGGACGGCATGAAAGCCAAATATGCTGAGCGCAATCCACACAGTAGTGGAGCTCAAGAACTATACAAGCAAATGGTGCAAGCGGAAGGACGCTTCGCCGAGCATACGCTTAAGAATGCACCGCAGGAGTGGGACAGCTATATTTCTGGGCTCAAAGCCGATCCGGCGCGTAAAAGTGACTATTATCGAGCGATTCAGACAGAGCGGCAAACATTGTGCAGCATGGATATTCCTGATCTGGTCAAAATCCCCGACAGCGCAAGAGTGCACGACGCACTAAAACTACTCCACGACCGGTCGAAGTACGCTGAATACATGAGAGCGATGAGCGCACGCAAGCTGGATCCCGATGTTTTGAGCAGAATACACGATATGGGGCCGGAGTCCGATATGCCGCCCCAACAATCCCGACCGGCCGGCGAAAGATCTCAGCTGTCCAAGTCGTCCGAGGGAGGCACAAAAGTCGAGTCCCGCGGCATCACCAGCGCGCAACTCGAAGAGCTTCGCATGCAACGAGATGCTGCGCGCGATCTCGGACAGGATTTGAGACAACATTACATCAGCATCGAAGCGGCCGAACGTCAGTTTGCCACTCAGGCGCTCAGGTCTAATCCACAAGAGTGGTACACCTACATGGAAAAGCTGAGGACAAGCCCAGGACGGCAGTCAGACTACGCCAGTGCTAACGCCACCGAACGGACGGTCCTTCAAAGCATGGAACCGAAGGACCTTCTGAAAGTTGAATCATCCCGTGTGATTTCAGCACTGAGCGCTCTGGGCGATAAGACCAAATTGACCACATTTATGAAGATGAGCACAGACACGAGCCACACACTGTCTGCCGAAGCGCTTGCTCGCATTCACGACGTTCCCCCGCCGGAAAGCGCGGTGAAAAGCCCATTGCCCGAACCAAAAATTGATGACACAAGCAAACCACGCAGTTACTTTAGATCTACCCGCGGTGCAAAACCAAATGACTGGATCAAGGACATCTTGAACAACCGGCGCCGGGGTGACCTCAACTTCGGCGACGGTAGCATCGGCGGCCGTTTCAGCGACAACTAGATTCGACTTTTCAAAACGTGCCGCAATGCCGGCTCCAGCTCAGGCAGTTGAAACCGGTATCCGGACAACTTTAGCTTGGAAGCATCGACTTTCTGCCCGCTCAACAGAAGCTCATCGCCCATCTCTCCGAATAACATTTTCAATCCGAAGTCCGGGACGGGAAAAACGGTCGGTCTCCCTAAAACCGCTCCCAGCGTCTTAGTAAACTGCAAATTGGTGACTGGATTTGGTGCCACGGCATTGAGCGGCCCGAATAAATCGTCGTTGTTCAACACAAAGTCCACTATCCCGGCCAATTCACTTAGAGCGATCCAACTCATATATTGCTTGCCGGATCCGATCTGTCCACCTAAACCCAACTGAAACGGCAGCAGCATCTTCCCTAGCGC
>CAZSNX010000569.1:470-3299 GCA_964607945.1 uncultured Candidatus Obscuribacterales bacterium | reverse complement strand
TGGCGGAGTTCTCTTTGCAGTGCCTACTTGCCGACTCCGTCATACTTTCAGACATGGGTCAAAAGGAAAGTGGTGCGAAAGAAACTCATATTCACGCGGATTTGTCCAAAATGGCATCAGTGTTGAATGTAGTCAATGGAGCGCATGGTTTTACTTACGCACCCGGCAGCCCTGACACGCCAAAATTTGCCAATCGAGACGCGGGTCACTGATCGACCCATTCGATACTTTCGATAATCCAATCGAATGTCGGCTTCCAGCTGGAGAAATCTCGTTCGGGAGCCATGAACCAAATTTCTTGAACAATCGAACAGTCCCGGTCAGCAGCTATGTACAACTGCAAGCTGCGATTGCCGCCAGACCAAACTCCCTCCAACACAAGCACGCTTCTTGCATTTACATGCGCAGCCCGCAGCGACTCCAGCCGAAAGAGTTCGGGAATACCGGCATTACCGATTACATCAGATATAGATATCTTCTCGATCGCCGACAAGTCATGCTGCGGACCGTCCAATAACTGCCTGAAGTATGTTGACGCTCCGCTGCCTAATGGATACCCTCGATAATGCAAGAATATCTTCGCGTTGGGCATCTCAGCATTGTAAAACTCTCGCGTGTATCTCGCACCATCTTCCGGAACCGGCGATTCCTCCTTCCAATCAAGCGGAATGTCCATTCGAGAGATTCTGCCTTCACTTACGCTATTTGCTTGTGGAACGGTGGTCATGTAATTCGATCCTTACTGTCTTGTATTGCACAAATTGCCTTCAATCACAGTTGTAGCTCAGGGAGGTGTCGCCTGTCCCTGCTTCTGAGCAGCTTGCTGAATCTGAGCATCCAGAAGCTTTATTGTCTCTTCAGCAGTCTGCTTGGCCGCTGCCAACTGGTTTTGGTCTGCTCCACCATAAATGGGGTCATTCGCGTCAATTCTAGCGATGATTTTGCCAAGTTCGGCACGGTAATCTTTTGGAGCAAGTAGCAAATCGTGAGCAATGATTGTATTGTTCATGGAAGTAGGAGTCTTATCCGCACGCTCCCAACGTTGATTTTGTGCGCGCAGAAGGCTGAGTTCGATGTTGGGATCTACCTGCCCACGAGCTTTGGCCGCCTTCAAGTCTGCCTTCAAGAGTCCAATCAACTGCGAATCATCATCGAAATGTGATGCAACGAAAAGGTCGTGCAATTTAATTGGTTTTGCCAAGTGCTCGGCATTTGCTCCCCATTGATTGTCGATGAAGACGTAATTGTTGTCGTGCATCTGTCCGTCTGATCCTAACTCGCGCCGAGTCTCCATGCCGACGATGCTGATAACATGTTGCCCTCCCGACCCGCCGGCCCGGCCTGCCCCTGAATCAGTGTAAAACGGCTCCATTTGTGTAGTGACGGTTATTACGATTGGATTTTGCTCAGACGGTTTCATATCCTCAATCGCTTTGACCAGTCCTTCTTCGGTATTGAACCGCTGTTTTCGATTTGTCGCTTCAACTAGTTCCTTCCCCTCCCGCCTGGTGGTCTTGTCGTTGATGATTACGAAAGGCTCCTTGTCTCCAGTTAATCCCATAACTGACTGAAGGTCTGAGCTATAGAGGTACGGAGTATCCACCTCTTTGCCTCTATGGTCTAAAAGCGGCTTGCCTGTGGCAACATCGAAAAGCCGGTAACCATTATCGTAAGGTCCGCTAACAGTACCTCCTCTGGCATAGCGTATACCGTTGGGTGCGAACACTCCGCCCGGACCGGTCGTGCCTTGTTTAGCCCAGAAGTAATTGATCATCACATTCTGCAAAATCTGGTCGGCATGCGCTCGTTGGTTAGTATTATCCAAACCAGCCAACCGGTTTGCTCGTTCGACTGCTGCTCCAGCATCGGGTTGAATTACGGATGGATCTAACTGCACTATCGTTCCGTCTCGCGCCACTACCTGTCCGGTGGTCACGGCTTCCGTCACTAGTCGCATGGCTTCAGACGGATTAGTAGCCATCACTCTGACAGACAAGACTGCTGCGGTGCAAACCGGGTTATATCCCTGATTAATATCAAACGGGCGAGCGGCGCTGCGCAAGAGCTGTTCGGCAAGAACCATTCTCTGTTCGAGTGGAAGCCTCGACGGTTCAGTATGAATCAGCTGATTGATTTCATGATAACAAAGTGCAGCTTGCTCCGGCGATAACTTAGCAGCTGTAGCTTCGAAATCTGCCATAGCACGAACCAACCTGAGCTGTTCGGACGGAGAAGTCACTTTCGAAAAGGTCGCATCCTTCAACCGAGCACGTTCTACATTCAGGACGGCAGCGACAAGCCGTAAAGAATGGTCCGATTCAATTGCACTGCCGTCTATGCCTCTATTGCGATATCCATGCTTGCCGTCCCAGACTTCGACACCAGACTCGCTCACGAAAACCTTCAGAGCCTCGCCGATATCTTTACCATTTCTCGTTTGGTGGTATTTCTCAGATCCGGGAGGATCGTTGGGGTTTGCTTTCCGCCACTCGATTACATCTCCATCACTGCTAGTTATCTTGGTTATCTTCCGTCCGGTTCGTTCAATTTCATGCGTAACACCGCTGGCATCAGTAATCGTCTTGATTGAGCCTCCTTCGTCATAACCGACGCGTGCATGACCAAGGCTAGCCGGTCGAAATGAGCCGCTGCCATCAACATTTTCGCGGCGGCGAGAGCCGTCCGCCAGATGAAACACGATATCTCCATTCCCCAGCATTTGTACCGCTGCTTCTTCCGTTCGATTTCCTTTCGTTGCGGAATAGACCGTCCACTTCATTCCGTCCGTAGACACCCACATCGAACCATCACGCGAGATTACCTTCGAAA
>CAZSNX010000569.1:0-460 GCA_964607945.1 uncultured Candidatus Obscuribacterales bacterium | reverse complement strand
GAAAGCTGAAACACTCCTGCCTGAGACTCGCGCCACTCGAATTCGCGGATGACGCGACCGGAATCATCAGTTATCTTAGTCAGCCGGCCACCGGTATCTCTGACCATCAACTTGGGCGACTCCGGACCTTCCGGCGATATCGGAGAAACAATATCCAGCCTCCTTCTCGTGGCGTTATTGCCGATCTGCACATCGTCACCACGCTTTATGTAATAGTTTTCGCCCGGCTTTAATTCTCGATACTCAAAATCGCCCGGTGACTTCACATAAATCTTGCTTGTTGCTGTTCCATCGTCTCTGATGTAAGTTCCGAACTCGTTACGCCCGATAACTCCGGCTCCCTTTCTGGACACAGCTTCAGAATTTGGAGTGAAGGCTCCGGTAGTCTTGTCCTGGAACAGGAAGCGATTGATCTCAATCTCACCTGAGCCAGCAGTTATCCTTTGACCGTTTGGAAAAG
>CAZSNX010000568.1:0-3307 GCA_964607945.1 uncultured Candidatus Obscuribacterales bacterium | reverse complement strand
ATGTGTGAAGCACACCGCCAGCGTTCGTCCTGAGCCAGGATCAAACTCTCCGTTGTCAAAACCTGCATGGAGTACACACAGGCTTGTAGACGTTTTGTTTGCCTACTCAAAATTTTGACAGGCGCCTTTTATGGCTATTCAGTTATCAGGGTTCGATAATGTGTCATTCGTTTTTACAGAACAACACTTACGGAATGATAGCAACTCGCTCCCGGAGTGTCAAATCACCGGAACCGCATGTAGCGCCACTCTATATACAAACATCAAAACTGCCTTTTGCGCGCAGTTGACGCTTGCAATGACGCTTCACTTGAGCTCTTCTTCAAGAGCTCTTGCTACACAAGCCGTTTAGTAAGCTTACTGTGTAACGCGGTGCAGACCCGGTAAATTCAGCATCCCTTAACTATTGACCGAAGCCCTAGTAAGCGGAGCGAACTCGCATCCCACAAAATAAATCCTAGCACTCTCTCTTGCACTTCGCAGTAAATCCCACTTAATTAGTACCGGGCGATCGCTGTAAGCGCCAAATCGTAGCGGTTCTAACATTGCAACGAGATTTGAACAATCAAGCAAAATGCTCTTGCAACCGATCGCACCGAGCACAACTATCCAACGAAGATACTTAGTCCTTGTCTAGCATTAACGCCAGCAAAGCAAGTGGCACAACAGCCATCTGCCAGTCCTGCTTCACAATAAAAATGCACAGCCGTTATTTCCTGACGAGCCCTTAGCAAGGAAGGTCCCAAACAAGATCTATGAGGCTTGACTAAATATGCTTGGCATCCACAGGGGTGGAGCGCGGATACCAAGCATATTTAGTCAAGCCCTCGCCGGGACGGCTTTGCCGTATAAAACAAATCCAGATCATTCCAGAACTACATCAACATCACTTCCGGAGTTTTCCGGCAACCCTAGCCAGACTTTACTTTTAGACTTCCGGAACGATCCGGATCAGCAGCGTTCGCGCCGGAAGTCAAGGTTTTCTCCGTTAGAGAATCTCATGCTTAGTCATTGGTCAGCGGAAGACGGGGATGTAATGTGTGGCTTTCCCTTTTCCTTCCATGCGGAGCAAGCCCGATTTGACAAATTTAGTAAGATGACGCTGCGCTTTCTTCTTGTCAAAGTTAAAAGCTACTGCATAGTCTGCGGTGGTCATCGACCGTTTCGACGCTAGGTATTTCCAACCCTCACGCTCTTCTAAATTGAAGGATTCAAGAAGTTTTCGATCTAGAGTCGCCACCGCGTCTTCAGGACTGCTGTATAGCTCAAGCACCAAATATGGTGCGTCAAAGTTATACCTGGGCAACGGTAGTCCCAGAGACTCAGGGACCGATCCGAGGGTTGCCATTCCGAAACCTCTTTCTTCAGCTAGTCCCATGCGGGTAAAGACATAATGCAATTGGGGATTACGGCTTAACATAGGAGCCTTGAAAGACTTCATTTGATCGATGGTTATCGGCGGCACCGGGCCGCCAGGACTTTTCACTTGGATTGAGTGCGGTGTTAACAGAAGCTGGGTTTTCGCGCCTGGAATTTCGTAATCTCTGTGCACCAGAGCATTAACGATGGATTCTCTAAGCATCTGCATGAGGGCATCGGCACGTTCCCGCCGTTTCATTTCGGTGCGAGTAATCACATTGGGAAGGCGAATACGCAACCAGGGCTCGATATTTTCAGGGATAAGAACCAACGGCTCAGCAAAGTCATGTGTTTCTACTTCACCATTGGCATATTCAACCGTCGCAAGAAGTCCAGCTTGAGGCATGAAGATTCGTGGTTCTTTGGCGAACAGAAGAACACCGTGACCAGTCGGTGAGTACTTTCCATCCTCTTCTATAAGCAAATATTGCTGAACTAAGCGCCGCCTGAACGACTCCGACTCGGGTGTATCGTGTATGCGCGAAGCCGTAATGTATTTCTGAAGTGCCTTTGCGGAAAGATCTTCCATCGTAGCAGCGCGGATAGGATTTTCGAGTTCCGTCAAAATGAGGCGTTTTACCTCTTCAACGGCTCCGGCCCGTTCTTTCGCCTGAGCGATAAATACCTTGTTCTTTTCCAGGATGATCTCTTGTAAATCGCGATCGAACATCTCGATTTTGACGCCCCGCTCCGAGAGGTACTTGATTCCCTTGCGATCGACTGTTGGGTCGGGGTCCTCTATACCGATCCAGACTTCTTTTATTCTTGCCAGGGCTATCCGCTCTGCGCATCCGAGCTTGGGCGGATTTCGAGCGTCTGGCGCACAGGGTTCAAGCGTTGTGTATAGGATCGATCCATCCAGTTTGTTGCTTCGATTCTTGCGTTCTAGTAGGGTGAATTCAGCGTGGTCACCCTCGCGAAGCTCTCCTCGATGAACGGTTTCCATAGTTCCGTCCGGTTTGATAAGCACGGCTCCGACCAGCGGTGTTGCTTTTCCATCTGGGCGAGGCTCGTGAACGGTTTGCTCCATCTGCTCAATAGCCATGAGCATGTACTTACGATGGAGGTTTTGGTCTTTTGCCATTGCAAGGCTCTCTATGTCTCGATTCTTGAATTATAGTCCATTCAGCGTCCAAATCAGGACAAAACGTCCTGAAAAGTGTCTCGATTCAGGAATTCCTTAATTTACCACTCCAAATCGGGACAAAATGTCCCAAAAAATGTCTCGATTCCAAAATCCCGGCTCCTTGCCGCCGACCAAGAGTGCTCAACCTGGGGCTGGAAAAACCGAGTCGCACGGACTGCAGTCGGATCTATATCCAATCGATACACCCTTCTACCTGGGTTCGGGATGTGCAGCCTCAGCTACCGGCACAATCAGATCTAATTGCCTCGAAAGGAACATCGGCGAAACCCGCCGGCGCGCGCCGGCAATTACTACCAATATAGATCCGCGCACCTGACAGAGCAGATAGGAACGCTGCAGCTTAAACATCGCAGTAGTCTCACCACCAGTAGAATCATGCTCAGCTTGCAAATCCAAACAATACTTTCTATAGGCTTGCGATGCAGCTTCCGCACTTGCAAACTCGAGCAGCAACAATTTCAATCGCTCGGGAGTAGGCACTCGAAACAGATAGTCTGCACTTACAACTGTCTTAGTCTGATCCAAGCTCAGTGAAGTGGTGAACGGCACTGAGATAACACGCCTCGCACCGACCGGTCCCATGACAAGCTTCTCGCTCCCGGCCAGCCGATCTAGATGAGGAAGGTCTGCAATGATTGCCGGAGGTCGAGCGTGTCCCTCAAGCTGTGCAGTTACCTTCTGAGCCAGTTCGCTCATCATACCCTTCGCTTCATCATCATCTTCAGCAGTAGTTGTAATTGA
>CAZSNX010000567.1:0-3322 GCA_964607945.1 uncultured Candidatus Obscuribacterales bacterium | reverse complement strand
CCTAAAGGCATGCGATGATTCGAGTTCACCATGCAATTTCATTTTCGAATCCCACCTTTAATTCGACGCTTCCGGGTATCAATATAAGCAGACCCGGTAAAATGGTCGTAAAACGGATGTCTCCCCTCTCGTGTTCTACCACTTTGGGCATTCAATCCTTACAGTGGCTACTTAAGTTTCGAGATCGCTGCATTACACTTCAAAGTGGAGACTGATAATTGCTTCGGCCGGTTCGGTGCTTGATTGATTGTTTCAACCGGGCATCTCTTTGTTTTAAGCTCATGTCGCTCAGGTGCTCATGGCGAAAATCTTAGTAGTAGATGACGATCTCACCTTGCTGAGCGCCGTCAAGCGGTGGTTGACTGCCGAGGAATATGAGGTGGAAGCTGTATCAAGCGGAGCTAAGGGGTGGGAGCTTGTCAGTGCCGGAGACTTTGATCTTGTCATTCTGGATTGGGATATACCGGATCTGGATGGTATCGAGATCCTGAAGCGATACCGCAGCAGCGGTGGTGTCGCTCCTGTCTTAATGCTTACCGGAAGGGGTCATGTCGACTTCATAGCTGAGGGGCTTGATTCCGGCGCCGACGACTATTTGACCAAACCGTTCGATTTTAAGGAACTGCTGGCAAGGATTCGAGCTGCCTTGAGAAAACCAAAGGTTGCTCTTCCTCAAGCGCTTGGCAGTGGCAATCAGGAAGTGTTGGCGAAGATGGACCTGGCTGGAACCTCGCTGGCATCGCGATATGAATTCTTAAGCGTGCTGGGGGAAGGAGGTGTAGGCATCGTGTTCAAGGCCAGGCATCCGCAGCTCGAGAAATTGGTGGCTGTCAAAATGATACAGCGCAACGAGCTTCGGCAGGAGGTGCAAGCTCGATTCGAGCAAGAAGCCAGGGCTATAAGCAAGCTCGATCACCCTAATATTGCCAATGTCTTTGATTTTGGTTTGACCGAACGGAAGCAACCGTACATGGTGATGGAGTTCGTTGAGGGAAAGTCTCTCCAGGGGTTGCTGAAAGAGCAAGATCATCTGGCATTCGATCAAGCAATAGACATCTTTCTGCAGATTTGCGAAGGCTTGTCGCATGCTCATGCGCTTGGCATCATTCACCGCGATCTAAAACCGGCCAACATCATCCTGAAGGAGGTTGCCGGCACCGCTCCGATAGTAAAGATTCTCGATTTCGGATGCGCGAAGATTCGTAATCTGGACGGAAAGCAATCTCCGATACTCACAAAGGTCGGTGAGATTGTCGGCAGCCCGCCTTACATGAGTCCGGAGCAGATTCAGGGGCAGCCGATGGATCAGCGTTCTGACATTTACTCACTGGGGTGCACGCTGTATGAGACGCTTACCGGTTATGTCCCACATGTCGGTGATGATCCAATTGAGATATTAGTAAAACATCTGCAGCAGGAAGTCTTTCCGATGCGCAAGCTGTGCCCGGATTTCGACATCGCAATTGAGATGGAAGGTCCGGTGGCAATCATGCTGGAGAAGAACCCGGATAAGCGGTACGCAACAATGCGTGAAGTCAGCGACGAGCTCATGCGCATCAAGCATCGAAAAGGTACGTCGGCCGGCTCAGACTGGTTCGCAATGTTCAAGCAGATCGCAGGCAATATGCGCAGAGTTCTTCAAGGCGGCAAAGGACCTTCGGGAAAATGAAGCTCGATGTTGGCCGAATTGACTCTAGTGAAGCAACATACCTGAGGAAGTCCTGAAGTCGGACTATCGGTCGCCAGGTGCCGCCTTTTGCATCGCTCCTTCAGTCTTTGGAACGCGAAACCAGAATATGCTGCCGGCTCCTTCTGAGCTGTCAATGCCGATCGTGCCGTTGTGTGCCCCAACAATCTCTTTACAGATGGCCAGACCTAATCCGGTGCCGCCATACTTTTTCCGTTCGGCAACATCTACTTGCTGAAATCTTTGGAACATTCGGTCTCTATAGTCGGCAGGAATTCCTGGTCCTTGATCTTGAATGCGCACTTCGACCCAATCTCCCACATCTTTCAGATCCACCCTGACCGTGCTTTTCTCCGGCGAATATTTCAGTCCGTTGGAAATTAGATTTACCAGCACTTGCACGAGCCGGTCTGCATCAGCGTAGATGCTGATTTCTGTTTGGGGTACTTCGAGTCTTATGCCGCGACTTTCGGCTTGACCTTGCATCGTAATCATAGATTGTTCCAGAACGTACGCCAACGGCGCGGTCTCGAAGTGCATTTTCATTTTCCCTGACTCGAGTTTTTCGATGTCGAGAAGATCGTTGGCAAGTCGCAAAAGCCGGTTGACGCTGGAATCGCATCTTGCCACTACATCTAGTGCATCGCGGCTTAAGTTGAAGCCCATGCGAGGTTCTGAAAGCAAAGCAAGCGAACCAATTACACCGGACAGCGGCGACCTGATGTCGTGAGTGATCATTGCCATGAATTCTTGCTTCTCGCGCATCGCTCTTGTGATGGTTTCAGTCATTTCATGAAAGACTTGATCTAAATGAGCAATCTCGTCTGTGCCTTCCAGTGGTGGGTTGAGCTGTTCTCCTCCCGCAAATCGATTGGTATTGTCCAGAAGCCTGCCCAGCCGGAATGAGGTGTCTCTGTAGAAGTAAACGTACAACGCTATTGCAAGTAGGACGCTTGAGGCGATCGCGAACAGCAGAGCTATCTTGAGCTTCTGTCTAGCCTCTTCCGTGAGCTTAGACCGGCTCTCGGCCAGGTTTCTAAAGCTGCGCCGGGATGAGTCCATACCGCCGGTCAAGTTATGCGATACTTCCCTGATATCTCGCAGTGCTCTGACGGCGGTTCCCAGATCGCCAATGGTGACGGCGTGGCGACTGATGTCCAGATAACCGAGCATGCGGTCCACGTTCTCTTGAAAGACGTCTATCTCCTTCTTGTGCACCGGATCGCTGTCCAGCAAACTGTGCAGGCTCTGAAATCTCTCAGGAATCTGCTTGATTGATTCGTCGTATTGCGTAAGTGCTTCACTCCCTCCGCCTAGCGCCGAATTGTAGAGAGACGAAACAGCCTTCATGACCAGCTCGGTCACAGTATTGAGTTGGTCATAGACAGCGCGAGCGTGAGTTTCTCTTTTAAGGTCCAGTTCTGTTGCGTTAAGAGCCCAGAAGAGAAATGAAAACGATACTATCTCAAACAACAGCGGAACGATAATGAGGATCAACTCTTTCTCTGCAATTTTGAGATTGAACTTCATGGGATAGTTACCGGAGTAGTATTGTCGGTGCTGCGACTGATAGTGTTGTAATCGACAGCATTGTTCGGGGGATGAATGCTGGTAATGTTGAGGATATCACCACGA
>CAZSNX010000566.1:0-3330 GCA_964607945.1 uncultured Candidatus Obscuribacterales bacterium | reverse complement strand
AAAAACAAACGGCGCTGCTGCGGAGGCGGAATCATCCAGGCGACAGCTCGGCCCGGACTCTCTCCGCAAGCCAAGATTACAATCATAGGCATTACGATGATTGGTATTGCAACAGCGATCGCCTTGCCGATCGCCTTGGGAGTAAGCGGGCGCAAGGGACACAAGCCGCCGCCTCTAATATTTCCGCCGCAAACGACGCCTCCTTCGGAGACGCCGCCACCACCACCGCCACCACCACCACCGCATCCGAGCTCCTAAAGCTTTCCGGACGGACAATTGACTTCCTTAACCTTTTGATGGCAACAGATCCACTTGTCTCCGTCATTATTCCGTTTTACGCCCAAGCCGATTATCTGCCGGAAGCAGTTGCCAGTGCGCTCAATCAGACATACCGGCATCATGAAATTATCGTAGTGGACGATGCATCGCCTGATCGGCCGGCCGAAATGTTGCTCAGTGAAAAAAAAACTGATCGCTTGCGAATCATAAGCAATGCGCGCAACGAAGGACCTTCAGCTGCCCGGAACAAAGGAATTGCATTTGCCTCCGGAGAGCTGATAGTTCCCCTGGACGCAGATGATTTGATTTCGCCTGATTTCCTGGAAAAAACTGTCAGCTGCCTCCAGAGAGAATCAGAAGCTTCCGGCGTTTATACCGACGTGCGCCAATTTGGTGATTGTAATGTGACCTGGCGCCCGATTGTTTCGCCGGCCCATCTTCTTGCCGGTCAAGGTTCACCGGTGACAATGCTATTGAGCCGAGAAGTCTTCACCGCCACTGGTGGCTATAAGCCTCACCTCCGCGAAGGTGAAAATAGTGAATTGCTGCTTAGTGCGCTGGAGCGTGGTTTCAGGTTTGTCCACATCCCGGAAGAACTCTTCCATTACCGCAGGCATGGCAGCGAGCAAACCAGTCAAGCCGGTTTCATCCACAAGTCGGTTGCAAACCTTGTCAGAGAGCACAAACAGATGGCGCTCGACAATCTATTCGAGATATTGATGCTGCAGTACGAACTTCGCAACAAGATGGCAGATCAACAGCGCAGCCTGCAGGACTACTGCCAGAAGGTTTATAAATCACAAACAACCGACCCTCTATTCATCGCACTGCGCAACTCCAGATTGAAAGAGCTAAACATTGAGGACTTTCCGCCTCCGGCGCTATGACTTCCTTTCCCAAGCATCCCAAAGTGTCCATCATCATGCCGTTCTACCGGCAAGAAGACTATCTGCTTGATGCGGTAATCTGCGTCGAGGAGCAAACCTATCAAGATTTCGAGTTGATAGTCGTCGACGATTGTTCACCAGGCCCAAGCGCCCATGACATACTCGCCTGGCGGCAGATGGAACAGCTAAAAATCATCAGGCTCGAAGAAAACAGCGGCGTCTCTCAAGCTCGCAATGTCGCAGTTGCCACAGCCACCGGTGACCTGATTCTGCCGCTTGATTCGGACGATTTAATTACCGGCGACTATCTTGACAAAACTGTTGCAGCACTTAGTCGAGAGCCGACCGCTGCCGGAGTCTTCACAGCGGTGAGAATTTTCGACAGCAGCGGTAACCACTGGACCTGGCAGCCGGAAGCCAATATTCCGGCGTTGTTGAGCGCAGATTGGCCAAACACTTTCTTGTATAGAAGAGAGATCTTTGACTCGATTGGCGGCTACAACCAAAACCTTAGACGCTATGAAGACTGGGACTTCATGATGCGCTGCCTGATCGCCGGCTCGAATTTCACGTCAATTTCAGAGTCGCTCTACCATTATCGAAAACACGCCGGCGGAGTGACCGCTACCAAAGACTATTCCGTCAAAGCTCAATTGCTCTCAACCAGCTACAAATACCTTTGCGAGCGCTATCTTCAGGAGGTACTGGTTCAACAGGCAATCATGTATGAAACGAGCGTGCAGGCTTATCGGGAAGTCTACGAATACTACCTGAGTCATATCGCCGGCTAGCAAAATGGCCCTTCGCCGTGAGCCTTTGCGCCTCACGGATCAAACTACAGAAATACAAACTTGACAAGCCTGATTGAACCTTTTGGTTAATTGGATCAAAACGAAATTGCATAAGTCGATGCCTGGATCATTCTTGAGGTATGCTCTATGCGAGTAATCTTGGAGAATTCTTCTTTACATGCTCAATCTAGACTCTCTACAGCTCATTGTCAGACCAGGTCAATATCAATTGAAGCGGTTAGCGCTCAGCCTAAGCGTCTTACTGGCGACCCAAAGCGCGATTACTCCGGCCACGCTTGCCGCCAGCACGCCGGCCAACAGCTCTGCGCTTACGTCAATTTCCGCCACCGGCAAAACGAGCTCAGTCGGAGATCTTAAGCTTCAAGGCGGCGAAGTAATAATCAGCAAGGAGCACACTATCGACGTGGTTGTCTCGCAACCTGGCTCCGGAACGAAGAAAACGGTGCTTTCCGGTTCGGTCTTCAGTACGTCATCGGTGGAGCACGGCGGCAAGACAAATGTGACCGGCCTGGTGTTCTTCAGCCAGGGCGGCAGCATCAGTGCTATAGACGACCCTGATTGTGAAGAGATGATCTCCGTTGATGGCGGTGAGACAGTGCAGGGCCATGTGCTGTCAATCAACCGCGACGTAGTCACTATCAGCTCGAAAGGAGAAACAAGAGAGATACCGGTTAATAAGATCAAAAGGATCTGCTCCCCTCGCGTGTATCGATTCTCGATGACCGTTCCGGCCACCGGCCAAGCCGAACTAACGGCCAGTGCAGCCGATATCAAATTCACTGAAACTACTCGACGCTGCAAGAAAAACGAGCGCCCGAATGAAACCGCCCAACAAAGCAGCAATAAAGAGAAAAGAAGGCGTTGCTGCGGAGCAGCCTTGCCAGCCAACCACGCCGGATTGACCCCGCCGGCCAAAATAACTGTGATTGCTGTGTCAATGGTCCTGGTTGCCACCGCAATCGCCCTGCCGATCGCTTTGGGTGTCGGACTAAGGAACAAGCGTAAGAATCCGCCATTCTTCTTCCCGCCAAGCCAACCGCCCGGTGAGCAGCCCACGTCGCCACCACCGCCGCCACCGCCACCACCGCCGCCGCCACCGCCGCCGCCTCCTCCTCCTCCGGACTTAATTCCGATCTAGGGCGGACTGCGTAGTTTCCGCAGAGTTCGTAATTTCCCCCATTGACGCGAATTGCGTTTGATCGCAATATCTCGTAACACGGGCTGGAGAATCGAAACTGGAAACCATAGGAGCGGTCCAGCTATGCCCCCACGCCCTCAAGACGGAAGCGACGTCTCTCATCAAAAACCGGATCAGCAAGCAAAAGATGGACTGGTGTCTCAACTCGCTGCTG
>CAZSNX010000565.1:0-3334 GCA_964607945.1 uncultured Candidatus Obscuribacterales bacterium | reverse complement strand
GATAATCTCAGCCTGTCTCGGTCGAGGATGCTTAAGGTGAACTTTAGTTATCAGGACGTCAAAAAAGCCTTATATTTGGTGCAAACGCTGCTGGGAATCAACTTAATCATAGTTTCGACCTATCTGCTGACTACGACCAATGCTGCGATTCATCAAATCTGTCAGATCGTGCCGGCAGTAATATCGATGATTGCTGGCATCGCCTGCGTTTTCTTCGGCATTGAAACTTACATGCTGCGAGACGATCCAGACATATGGCGTTAACAGTTTTGTGAATACTGTAATCCAAGGATAACTTCTGAGTCAGCTGAGTCGTCTTTCCTTTCATCCTGCGTGTGAGTAACGTTATCCCTTGAATTGATTGCCAAGATGTACGAAGGGCTAAAATGGAAGGGCTTCCCTTTCCATCTGGCGTTGTCAATGCAGACCGTTCAAGCAAACTCATCAAGAGTGCGGATTACAGTTTCAGGCATTGTGCAGGGTGTTGGTTTCCGGCCTTTTGTTTACTCGCTTGCTGGTCGCCTCAACTTAGTTGGTTATGTTCGCAATTGCAATGGGGTAGTGGAGATGGAAGTACAAGGGCTAACTGCGACCATTCGGGAGTTTATCCAGCAGCTCCAATGCCAAGCTCCAACGTTGGCAAAAATTGAGCACATATCAAGCGAACCTGTAAAACTTCTGCACTATCCGGAGATCGAATTTCAGATTCGGGAGAGTGCTTCTTCCCGTTCAGAGCAGCATAAATTTGTGCCACCAGATGCGGCTACGTGCCAAGATTGCCTGACAGAGCTGTTTGAAAAGGACAATCGACGCTACAGATATCCGTTTGTGAATTGCACAAATTGTGGTCCCCGTTTCACAATCATTTCCTCATTGCCCTATGACCGTCCAAGCACGACGATGGCGGCATTTCAAATGTGCTCGCTTTGCCGGCAAGAATATCAAGATCCAACTAACCGGCGTTTTCATGCTCAGCCTAATGCTTGCTCTCAATGCGGACCCTCATTGTATTTCGTCGACACCACTGGCAATGTTACTTACGGTTGCGACAGCGCCCTGAAAATGGCAATCGAGCAACTTAGAATTGGTCAAATCGTTGCTGTAAAAGGACTAGGCGGCTTCCATCTGGTTTGCGATGCTACAAATGTCATCGCTCTTCAGCAGTTGAGAAAGCGCAAGTTGCGTTGCCGGAAACCATTTGCAGTAATGATGAACATGAATATGGTTCGAAAGTACTGCCACTGCTCTGCTGATGAATCCGAAGAACTACAGAGCACTAGACGGCCAGTAGTGCTATTGGAAAAGCTGAGCGGATGTGCTTTGCCTGATGAGGTGGCCCCAGGGCTCAATGTCCTTGGCGTGATGCTTCCCTACACCCCGTTACATCACTTAATCATGGCTGACTACAATCGGCCCCTCGTAGCAACGAGCGCTAACGTAAGCGAAGAGCCGATTGTGATCGATAATGATGAAGCGATTGACCGACTGAAAGACATTGCAGATGGCTTCCTACTGCATGACCGCCAAATCCACTCACGATACGACGACTCGGTAGTTAGAGTGATTGGGAAAGAGAGGACTCTCCTGCGCCGAGCTAGAGGATTTGCGCCGCTTCCTATAAAATTACCTTTCAAAGCTACCTCTGATGTTCTAGCATGCGGTGCGCACCTGAAGAATACCTTTTGCTTCATCCACAAAGATCAGGCCTTTGTCAGCCAGCACATCGGCGATCTCGAAAATCTGGAAACGCACCAACATTTTGAGCAAAGTCTTGATACCTACATCCGGCTATTCGGCTTTAGTCCAAGCATTGTTTCACACGATTCTCATCCGGACTATCTTTCTACGACCTTTGCGCGTAGCATGGCAGCAGAAAGGCAGCTGGAAGTGTTTGACATTCAGCACCATCATGCTCATATTGTCAGCTGCATGATCGAGCACGGGCTCACGCAGCCAGTAATTGGAGTCGCTTTCGATGGGCTCGGATACGGACTCGACGGCACATTGTGGGGCGGTGAATTCTTGCTTGCTTCTCTTGCTGACTTTCAGCGGTTGGCGCACTTTGAGCCCGTGCCGTTGCCTGGAGGCAGCCAGGCAATCAGGGAGCCTTGGCGAATGGCCTTAGGTTATGTCTATGCTGGATCGTCGTCTGGCAGTTCCGCGCTTGCCCAATTTGTCGATGGACTGACAGGACAGTACGGACAGCTGGCTGTAGATCTCGTAAGAAAGCAGATTGATAAGAAATTCAACTCACCGTTAACTTCAAGCTGCGGAAGGTTATTCGATGCCATGGCAGCATTGCTTGGTATATGCCACACTGCCGACTACGAAGGACAGGCAGCAATGGAACTTGAGTCACTGGCTAATCAGGCAGATCTGGCTTTCGATGCTAGTCCTAGAGATTCTTACCCCTATGAACTGACTGGTGATGTGCCACCATTTATGATCAGGTCAGGACAGATGCTTGAAATGGCTTACTCGCAGCATCATCATGCGACTGCGGGCAGCGTCATAGCTGCAAGATTTCACCAAACAGTCTCTCAAATTGTCCTTTCTGTATGTTTGAAGGCCAGGCGGCTGACCGGCATTGATAAGGTATGTCTAAGCGGTGGCGTCTTAAAAAACGCATTATTGCTGCGCCTTACTCACAAAGCCTTGACTGCTGCTGGATTTAGCGTATTTTTTCCGCGCCAGTTACCGGCAAACGATGGCGGCTTGTCGCTCGGTCAGGCGGCTATCGCCCTGGCAAGAGCCGGTGCAATTTCAGCTCACGACTGATGAGGACGTGCTATGTGTCTTGCAATACCTGGAAAAGTCGAGCAACTGTTTGATCAGGATGGTTTGAAGATGGCAAAGATTAATGTCGGTGGAATCCGGAAATCCATTTGTTTGCAATACACACCTGAAGCGGCTCCGGGCGACTATGTTCTTATTCATGTGGGCTTTGCAATAAGCATCATCGACGAGGTAGAAGCAAGGCGGACGTATCAGGCATTGCAGATGACTGATGAAGTGACTGACTTCGCGGCTCAATCTGAGCAGGTATCCGATGAAATACATTGATGAATTTCGGGACCGAAAGGTTGCTCAGCTCCTGTCCTGCCAAATCAGGAGTGAAGCTACGCGCACCTGGCGGATTATGGAAGTCTGTGGCGGTCAGACACATACTATTTTGCAATATGGATTAGAAGACTTATTGCCAGAGACGATTCAACTGCTGCACGGTCCCGGCTGCCCAGTCTGCGTCACTCCGCTGGAGTTAATCGACAAAGCGATTGCAATAGCACAGAAACCGAATGTAATAATGTGCTCGTTTGGTGATATGTTGCGTGTG
>CAZSNX010000564.1:0-3343 GCA_964607945.1 uncultured Candidatus Obscuribacterales bacterium | reverse complement strand
GGGAATTTGGTCTAGGCAATGAGATAATTGATCCGGTCAAGCTGTAGTAGTAGTAGTAGTAGTCGTCGTCGTCGTCGTTGTCGTCGTTGTCGGGTGACCGGTCAATCTATGTTAGAGTCCGGCAAGTCTTATAAGGTAAAAGTTGAGCTCGAGCCAGGCAAGATCGGCTATGGTCGCGCGTCTGTGGTGGAGAAGTCCGGCACAAGAACTTTCGTGCACCTCAGGACGAGCAAAGAAGCAAACACGGTATTGCCGACCGGAAGCCGACTCTGGTTTGTCAGCGATTCGCCGACAGCTACGCTTAACGGTCTCTGGTCGTCAACCGTGGTCGGCACCAAGATCTTCGGTGGCAAGACGGCGATGGAATGCGGTCCCTTGAAATTCGAGCCATTGACTCAGCGGCGGCGTTCTCAACGAGTCTCCTTAACTTGCCCGGTCAGACTGAATGGACCACCGCTCAGCTACGGGTTGCGCAGCCGAAACATATCGAGATCCGGAATTGGGTTGGAGGCCTACTCACAATATGTCGACGAGTTTCCGGTCGGCGAAGAAGTAGACATAGTGATGGGCACTCCGATTGGCGAAGTCCCCCTCAAATGCACGGTGATTCGAACGGAGTACAACTGGCTCACAAATCTCACTGTGATCGGATTGCAGTTCGTCAGCATGAGTCAAGAAGCAGTGGAAGTTTTAGAGAAGCTGCGCAGCGGCGCAGAGCAGCGCGAGCCGGTAGAAGGCGGCAGCTCGCTAAGCACTACCTTGTCGAAGTCGCTTCGAAAAACACGAGAGAACTTGCGATTAACCAAAACGCAGATCGAAGGTCGCACCAATGGTGCCTCCGAAATTGACAGCGTCGACGTTGATTCAGAAGACTTCTAACCTCAGGAGACCGTTAGTTCTAGATGCAATTAGTTGAAGCAGTCGTACTTGGATTGGTGCAAGGGCTGACAGAGTTTTTGCCGATCAGCAGCACAGCCCATCTGCGGGTGGTGCCAGCATTACTTGGTTGGCAAGATCCAGGCGCTGCATACTCTGCAGTAATTCAACTCGGTTCGGTCTGCGCGGTGTTTACCTATTTTTGGAAGGACCTCTGGTCTTTGCTCACAGGAGCGCTTGGCGCTCTGCAGAAGAAGGACACTTCCGCTCAGGAGGTCAGAATCCTCGGCGGAATACTGCTTGGAACCTTGCCGATCTGTATCTTGGGTCTGGCGCTGAAAAAACTGCTGGAGCAAGGCGATGGTCCATTTCCCTCGTTGTATGTAATCGGAACAGCCTCAATTGTGATGCGGCTCTTGCTGCTGGTCGCCGAGTTTGCCGGCAAGCGTAAGCGTGGTCTGGAAAGTATTGGGGCACTAGATGGACTTCTGGTCGGACTTGGTCAGGCCCTAGCGCTGATACCCGGCTGTTCGAGAAGCGGCTCAACCTTGACCGTCGCCCTCTTGCTCAACATGAAACGCGAAGATGCAGCCCGTTTCAGCTTCCTGCTCGGACTGCCGGCAATCACGCTGGCAGGATTGCTGGAACTCAAGGAACTGGTCGACTCCGGTGTAGGCAATCTAGACTTGACGCCCCTTTTGGTCGGATTGGTTGTATCAACAATCGTCAGTTATGCAGCAATCGCCTGGCTTATCAAGTTTCTCCAGAATCATTCCACAACAGTTTTCATCTGCTATCGCATGATTTTTGGCATCACAGTGATTGCCCTAGCTGCCAATCATTTGATCAAATAGGGGCAGGGTCATGCCCGGCAAAGATCAGACCCTGCCCGGTCGGCGCGCAGCATCACCTCTCATTAGTCGCGCTTTATAGTGCCTGTACCAGTTACTCTCGAATAGTTCAGCCGGATCGTGCTTTTGTTTAAGCTTCACGAACTCGATGAATTGCGGATAACAAGCCAAGACTTGCTCGATGGTGGCAAACTTATGATATGTCAGGTAGAACGAACCTCCGCGCTCTATGGCCAGACTGATTAGATGTCGAAACGCTCGAGCGGATCTCTCAATGCCATCGGCGCTGTGAACTGTATGCAGATTGAAGATCACACAGGCGTAGCTTTCCTTGGCCCAGGCTAGGAAACTTTCGTGGTCTTGCTCGATCAAGCGAACGGTACCATAAATCACCGCCGGTCCATTTTGACGAAGATAACCGGCCGCCGCCAACATGAAATCAGCAAGCCGCCGGCGCGGAACATAAATTTCAGTAATCAGCTCGGTACCGTGGCGCATTTCAGGATTAGCAACGTGGAGCCGCTCGTGATAGCCGTCGAGATAAGTACTTAACTGGTGTGTATCGGACCAATACGCCTGACCGTCCGTGGACAGATAATGAGCGCAGTATTCTTTGAACGCCAGCCGGCGATCGCTGTGAGCGAGGTGCACCAACCGGTTCCATTGCTCCAGCGAAAGCCGTCTTTGACTTTCTTCAATTTCAGTCGAATCTTCGGCCCGATAGTATGTCGAAAGGATTCCGGCTGTCAGAAAGTCATCCGAGCTTTCATCGATCGAGAATTGGAAGTCGCCATACAGATTTCCTTCCGCAATCCGCTTGTCAAAAGCCTCTACCAATCGATCGATTGATAGAAGCTCGACCTTTCTAACTACTTTGCTACGTCGAACCAGTCGCAAACAAACGGTTGCAATTACTCCGAAAAGGCCATAGCCGCCAATGGCCAATCGAAACAGCTCAGAGTTCTCCTGGCGGCTGCAATTGACCAATTCACCGCTGGCGTTGACCAGAACAAACGACTGGACATCGGCTATGAACGGTTTCAACTTCAAGCCCCGGCCATGCACATTTGCGGAAAGTGCCCCGCCGATAGTCAAATTGTCAGCTCCAGTTTGCTTCTGAATTATCCCCCATGCCTGTGGCGCTGCTGATTGACTCTCGACGAGATAGTCAATCAAGCCGGTCCATTGAATTCCCGCCTGGACTGTAATCGTGCCTTTAATTACATCCAGAGCGAGCACTTGCTTGAATTCGGTCATGTCCAGCAAGAGAGCTGCCGCTCCAAACTGCTGCCCCCCCATAGCATGCCTTCCGCCGGCGATACTTACCTTCTTTCCCTCGATTCTGGCTCGTTTCACTAACGACTGAATCTGCTCCAGAGAATGAACCGACACTACCTCTGAGACCCAGGTTCGATTTAACCGGGAGTGAACATCATTGACCGTAGCGCCCAAAGACAAGTTGTGTGAGCCCTCTGTTATGTTTAGCACGTTGAATCCTCTGATTGGTAGCTAATAGCGAATTTCGTCCCTGGAAGCAGATGTGCTGCGCTCCGGACTAGTTTTGGTTCAGTGAGGGTTTTCGAACTAATGCTCTACAGCCTAAGTCAATTTGGAGC
>CAZSNX010000563.1:0-3345 GCA_964607945.1 uncultured Candidatus Obscuribacterales bacterium | reverse complement strand
GAGTAAGCCAGTTCAGGGCGGAGATGGGCTGGACTTCATCCGCCCTGATTGGCTATCCCTTCAATCGCAAAGTGTAATGCCTCACCGTGAAATTTTCGTGAAAGCAAAGCGCTAGTTCTTCGCCTTGCGCAGCCCAAAATTTGTTCTCAATGCACGCTCCACTTTCAAGCCTCTTCGCCCCTACAATGCACTGGTACGCCGGCTCCCCTACGTAGCGACTATAATTGGATGAATGATTCCACTCAAGGTGCTCTCATGCTTAATCTAAAAAGGCTCTATTGCGCTTCAACATCGTTGACGGCAGCCCTGCTTCTTTCAGGTATTTTCACCAGCAGCGCACTCGCGACTCCAGCTGAGGATGCCTATGACCAAGGCATTGAGCTGCTAGACCAGAAGGACTACCGAGGGGCAATTATATTTCTAAACAAAGCAATGAACCTTGATCCGGCGTTAGCCCCTGGCGCTTACATGGCTCGATCTTCGGCATACGAAAAACTGGGGCAGCATCAAAGTGGTGTAGCGAGATACGATAGTAACCTCCACTCCCTAACGGGCAGATTAAGCTGGCACTCGAAGTCGGGCATCGACTGCTGTCTACCAGCCAGATTGTTGACCGATTTGCTGAAGGCACCGCAGGCGGTTACAAGTGGAGTAAGTTGCTGTCCAGACGAAACACTTTGCCGCGAATGCTTCAAAACATCTGCGAATAACTGCCCGGTGGAATAACTTCAGGTTGGATTTCGGCGGCATCCGGCATTGACTCCCGAAGCAGCGATAGAACCCGAAGCAAGTGTTCTTACTTTACCGGTTGTCCTTCCGCTGGTGCGGACTCCTTGTCGCCATCAGACTTCTGCGACTTTGCATCAGCCGATTCAGCCGCCTGCAGCCTGTCTTTTGCGCCTGCTTTTGAATTTGCTTGATTCAGGGCAGCGGTGATGACCGGATCATCGGGCGCTAATCTGGAGGCTTCTTCAAACTCTTTCTTGGCTGCCGGATAATCAGCTTTGTAGAAGTATGCAACGCCGAGATGATAGTGAGCATTGGCGTCATCGACATCAAGCTTGATCGCTTTAGAAAACGCCTTGATGGACAAATCGACATCATTGTTGGACAACAGCGACTGTCCAAGCCTTACATAGGCCGGCACGAATTCCGGCTGGGCTTTTACAATCTGAGTGAATTCGTTGACTGCATCGGCTGGTTTCATCGCTGCAGCTTCGATAAACTTGTTGGCATACTCGGGTGTGATCGCCGGCTTGGCGCCAAGCTTCAGATCGACCAAATCTGCATGCATGCGGCTGGCTTGTCCGGTTACTTTGCCGAGCTTTACCTCAGAGAAAGTTCTGGTATCACCGGCCGGCACCACAGTTGGGATAGTAACCGTATCGGAGGCAAGTGTGGAGCCATCCTGTCCGGAGATCTGATACTTAAACGTAGTGTCCTTGATCGCTTGCGGATTCAAATTGACGATCTCAACGCTCAGGTATGCCTCACCATCCTTCTGCACCGGCCGCTGCATGTGAACTTCGACATACCGCATCGCGACTTCTTTGTCGTGATTCATGATGTTGACAACAAGCTGGTAGATACCATAAATTGCGCCGGCCGCCAGCACGCAAAGCAGCACCATCACCGGTGGCTTTTTGAAGACCGAGACGGAATGCTCCTGTGCTTGATGCGCGAGAAAGTTCGTCTTGATGCGACCGCTGGAGCCAGCAGGATCCTCTGCTGGATCATCGGTAAGTGACTGCAAAACGTCACGAGCCTCTTGATTCTCCGGATCTAGATCGAGCACCCGGCGGTACTCGTAAATCGCATCAGCCAGCCGGCTTTGCGAGTAATATTTCCTGGCATTGGCGAGATGCTTGTCTACTGACATACCAGCTGCTAGTCCTTTCTTTTGTCTACGACGCGATGATGCGCAAACTACAGTTCGTCGCCCGGCGTTCGCGCTTGCTTATCCGGCTCCGATTGAGCCTCTACCGGTGTTTCCTTGTGTTCCTTATGTCTCTCTACCGGTGCCTCAGGGGCTGCGGCAGCCGGTCGAAACGGGGGAGCAGCCGCTGTTTGAGCGCGGTAATTATCTATGTAGTCCAGGCGCAACTTGCCGTCATTATCTTGATAGTACTGCTGCAAGATTTGGTCGAAGCGCCAGCCGTTGGAAGCGAGCATATTAGCACCATGTTGGCTCAATCCACGAGCGCCGTTGCCTGGTCCCCTGAAAGTAAAAATCCAGCTCGGACCCGCTTGTGACACGTCAAGAATACCGGCCGTAGACAAACCCAGCATTTGAGCCAATGCCACACCATAAACTTCCCGGGTCTTCTTCTGGCCGATCACCTGAATAGCACGAGCATTGCCGGTGGCATCCCACTGTTTAACAGTCACCCCGACAATTTTCGGCACACCGGTAATCTTTTCAAGCGTTGCACTCGGCACGCTCTGTTTGCGAATGTTGAGGTTTTCCATGGCATCACCCACCCAGGCTCTGTAGAATCCAGGCTTAACTTTGCCGGAATCCTTGAGAATAATGCCTCGCGTCTTTTGCACCGCCCAATAAGTAGAATTGGCTTCAGCAGCCAGTCCCTTATAAGCTTGGTCTCTGACGTCGGGTACTACGTCATAACCTTCACTGAAGTACCATTTAGAGCCCTTGCCCATATGAGCCCAGGCATAACTGCGCGCCGCTACCGCTTGTGCTTTGAGCGCTTCGGGTTGCCAACTGGCCGGCATTTCAGATGGAACCACTCCCAGCAAATACTCTTCCAAGTCCAGGACATTAATCGCGGTCACCCGACTGCCGAAATTAATCAGCTCCAGCACCCCGCGATACCAGCGGTTATTAGCCCACACTCTATAATCAGCAGCCGTCACAACCGACCGCTTATCGGTCGGCAGATAAAAGGAGCGACCGGTGCCGAGCTCAACCAAACTGCCACCAGCTACCGTGTAAGGGCGACCGGGATCGATCCGGAACACCGGTCTGTCATCGACGAACAAACAACCAGGAGCCCAGAGAGCGAAATGGACGGCTCCCGATTGGCTGGCAATACCAATTCTAATTGGATGAACCATCGGAGGATATGGATGGAAGGATACCCGTGGCGCCTCCTCGGCGGTTCTGGTCGGCTTGGTCTTGGCAGTCGCCGCTGCTTGCTTCTTGGCTGCCTCTGCTTGCAATCCGCCCGCTGCCGACTGCGACAGCACCAAACTCAAGACCAGTACCAGACGGGAGAATTGCTTCAATTCAAATTTCATGCCGGAAGACTCTAACCACCGTTTACGCGCCAGACCGTTAAAATGAGTCCGCTACAGCGAGATCTCTACGTCGATGATACTATGAAG
>CAZSNX010000562.1:0-3353 GCA_964607945.1 uncultured Candidatus Obscuribacterales bacterium | reverse complement strand
GATCGCCGAGGCCACGTTTGATCCAACGACGGAGCAGCTACAGCGCGACCTGGAACGGCAGGCGATTCTCGAACGGTTGGGCTGGGTCTTCGTCCGCATCCGCGGCAGCGTCTTCTTCCGCGCTCCCGAGACTGCCATGGCACCAGTATTTTCGAAACTCAATCAGCTTGGCATAGAGCCAAATGGGAAGGACGAACTCAAGGAGTCCTACCGCATTGAGCCCTTAGTGAATAGAATCAAAAGAGCAGCTGAAAAGATCCGCCAGGAGTGGGCCAGTGAACAGATGGCCATGGGTGAGAATAGTGACTATGAGTATGAGACCCAGTCTGCAGGGAGCACAACTGGACCGGTTGAATCACCAAGCCTATAAGCCGTCGCGTGAACTGGCCTCGTTGCAATAAACGACATTCTCGCCAACACCCTATTGACGTGAGGCGTTCTCCAGAAATAGCACTCTGACGCTAATTTCCATTTTTTCGATCACTGCTTACGAATCACAGCGCGGCGCCTTCTCAGTCTTGTTGGACGATATGGTGCCGCCCGCACAACGGGATTCCGATCGAGAACATCAAGAGCCGATTTTGCCTGGCTTAGGTTCATCTCGATCAGTGACTCAAACAGTTTCAGTCCAGCTGCACGAAACTTTTTCTGTCGATGAAGCGTCAAAGCGATGCTGGTCAGATTCTCAGGGACAGTGGACCAGGCATATTGCCTTATTTCATTGCCACCAAATCTCAAAAGAGCACTACTGATTTGGGCAACGAGTTTTGGTTCCTGCGCTGTAATTGGGGTCAGAATGTCCAGCAAATCCTCTGCTGATTGCAGAATAGCTCGCGGGTTTTTCGACAACCGAGAGACTAAGAGCCTCATAGGCTGGTCTAATTCGACTTCATCTCTGATCAACCGAAACAGATTGGTAACTGCGCGTACTATCATTGGATCCTTTGAAGAAACAAGACGGGACAACACCCTATATGCATGGTCGCGACACTTGGCATGCTTCCACAGGTGACTCGCTCCGTGAGCTAATCCCAACAGGGTGCGATTAGACCATTTAATTCGAAGTAATTTTTCGAATCTGGCTCTTGACCAGGAGTCGTCGTGGCCACAGTGATACAAGAATAACAATTCGCCATATGCTTGGTCTGAAAAACACGACTTCCGTGAGTGAAGTATGTGCAGCCATTTCTGCGCAGATGATATTGGCTTACATCGCTGCAGTATGTGCGCGATTGAATAAAGAGCAAATTCAAAATCAAGGACATCCGGACAGTTAGTGATTACCGAGTCGAACAACGCGGTTGCTCGCTCATTATCCAAATTAAATAATGGAGGCATCCGAGCCATGGTCAACACCCAGATCGCCGGATGTCTTTCCTCTCCTACTCGTGATTCGATAAAACCAGCCCATCCAATATAGTTTGGTGGTTTCTGCTGCAAATAACCTTCCGCAATAGCCTCGAGTAGAGCCCTTCTGCCGTTAGGAACAGCCCAAGTTGAGCTATGTGAAAACAATATTCCTCGGCCTTCCTTCACATCTTCATCTCGTCGCGGTTTCTTATATTCATTAGCGTCTGGTTCCTTATGCGCATATAGCCAAGATTGCAGCATCTCCAGCATACTCTGAGGAAGGCCATTGTCTTTTGTCGCTCTCATCTTTAGTGAGTCAGCTACCCCCTCACGAAATTCATCCGACACAAATCCCTTCTTGTCCAAAGAAGTAATACAGGCTATAAGCGTCGAAGTTGGTACGTTTGAATCAGCAAGGCCTTTTAGCGCCTCTGCGACATACGATTCATGTGAACTAGGCTTTAGCTCGGCTAACAAAATCAGAACGCGATCGGGTGCCTCTTTTGCTAGGGAACCGAACTCTCTTGCCAGCTGCCATGCCCCACCAGCTCTACCAAAATCCAGGGACCAATTCATCTTAGGGTTGTGACTTCCGATCTTGTCCGGCAATTCATTAAAGAGGTTCAAGAGATGCTTATTAGAAGCTTTGCGCATCTCCACAGCTGTGAGCCGTCCGCCGACATACCCACTTCTCCCTCGAACAGCGAGCTCGTTGACGCCGGGCAGTGCCCGTTCCTCTTGCTCACGCAGTGCGCGCAATGATTCGGAGGCACGGTCAGGACGAAATGCGCGGAGAAGCCGAAGTCGATGTGCACGTGTCCACATCGCTCGATCGAATCGATCCTTTGCGGTCCAATCCGGCATAATCTTTTTATATTGATTGAAATTGACTACTGCTTCCTCGATACGTCTCAATTCTGCTGTGTCTAAATGAGCGGACAGTTCGACGAGAAGAGCTTTTGATTCTCGATGACTATCCGAATGGTCTCCTACTTCTAGCCGCCGCGGATCTCCTAACAGGTACTCCAAAACCACCATAGGCCTACCGCTTGCAAGGATCACAAGACCTCGTGACAGTAGCCGATGGACAATTAGCAGATCAGAATTCCAGTGAGCCTTGGCAAAATCAACAAACTGATCTGGGCTTTGTTTTGCAAGGCGCGTCACAGCGACGAGAAGGGCTTTGACAATAGGCCCGTGGGGTAGTTCACCATTAAACTCATTGTAAGTTGCAGGGTCATCGCGGTATATAAGTACAAAATCATGCTCATCGTACGCGACTAGTGCAACTACTTTGATAAACCAGGGCCAGATTTGATCAATGAAGCTTTTTGGAACCTCTTCCGCAAGCGCCTCTGCGTTATACCAGTCCCCTTCTTTTTCAATGAGGTTAATTAGAGTCCCCTTTTCCCCGTTGAGACTAGATCCCTGCATCAGTTTCTCCTCTGGGGAAAGGTGACGTTTTTTCTTTACCTTGTGCACGATGGCTTCTGCTTGCAGCAGGCGCCCGTCCAAGGCAGCTCGTAGAAGCATGGTTGCATGCTCTGGAGAAGTCTTAGTAGCCTGATCCACTATGAGAGAAGCAGACCTGTCTGCCGTTCTTCTTAGTACGATCGATGCCAAATCCACCGCGCGCATAGTCCAATCCACAATGTAGGAAAACACCCGCAAACTCAAGTCGTCATGGCTTTTCTTTGGAAGCCAATGCCGCTCAATCAGATCAAGCACACTATCTAAATCAAACTGCGAAGCCTGGCATAGAACATCGAGCGAATGCATAGCCTCATCATGCGGTTTACGCATCCAAGTATGAAATGCAGAAGTCGTGCTCATGCGGGCGAACCAGCCAGGACTTCCTGCCATAGCTGCTAAAATACGAGGCCCCTCCTGGCCAGATTTCAGGCGTGGGAAAATAAGCGAGAACTCCTCTTCCGTGGGCATTCTTTGGCCGGCAAGAAACTCGATAAGCAGAGAATGAATATGCAACCGAATGCCTTTGCCCA
>CAZSNX010000561.1:0-3367 GCA_964607945.1 uncultured Candidatus Obscuribacterales bacterium | reverse complement strand
GAAGAGCATGATTCTGTCCGCGCTGATAAATTGCTCGCAGACATTTCTCAGTCCGTCCATACTCAGGAGATGGCATAGACCAGGGCCCCACACGCCGCTTTTCACGTGCGGAGAATCTTTGTCGATTTCGGATTCTGCTTCCGGAAGACCTTCGAAGCTGTCGAAGAGCAGGAGAGTTTTCGGCCTGTTGCGTTGATCGTCGGTACTCGGATTCAAGCGATCCCAATCCGAGATCGCCGTGGCTATTGCGGCAGCGCTTCGACCGGTAAATGTGCCGAACTCGGCAATCTCGCCTTGAACATCTGCTCCGTAAACGTACTCGACTCCAAACTGAAGTTCTCTCAAAACCTCATTTTCGCTTTCGGACGGCTCGATCATTTGCCATGGTGGCAACCACTTCGGCGCCCGCTCATAAGAGTGAACGATAAATCTTTGCCCGCTCCAGCCGAATGCGCCCCAATCGCTAAATGACACGTTATATTTGTCTACAAGCTGTGACCAAGCTTTGCGCTGACCAAGCTCGGGGGAAGCGTGATTGGGATTCCAGTCGCTGAAATAAACAACTGCGCCTTCCGCCAACAGTCCGTGCGTAATTAGGTATTCAACGACCTCGACGGTCGGCTGATAGAGTTTGCAGCAAAGATGGACGAATGCCAGCTTACGAAAGTGCGGCAAGCCGGCTATGGTATCACGCAATAGCCCTTCGTGAATGAAAACTCGCCCGGACGGCAGGTTCTTTTCGCACTGCCTGCGCAGATTCTCTTTATCCAGGCCAAGATTTGTGTGTGGTCCCCAGAGACCGCTTTGCACGTGAGGCGAAACATAGTCGACCGCTGATTCCAATTGCGGTAAACCCTTGAATGTGTCGAACAACAGCAGTTGTCTCGGACCAAAACGCTTGTCGCTGGTGGCGGCAAATCTTTTGTCATATTGCGAAATGGCATGCGAGAGAATGGCGCTGCTCTTGCCGGTAAGAGTTCCAAACTCAGCTATCTCTCCGGCTACGCCGGCTTCGTACAGATACTGCACTCCCAGATAGAGCGAATTAGCAACCTGTTGCTCGTTGAGCTTAACAAGGTCTCTCTGTTTCGGTCCGTCAGCGCTGAGACCGGTTAGTCGTCCGATTTTGCGCACTATTTTGCCGATTAGCCTAAGCGCAGGAGGCGTGGGTGCAACCCGCGCGCTGGCGAAGTGATGCTCCCGAGAGCTTAGATGGGGAGAGCTGTTGCTCTGTTCTTCAATCAATGAACTCATTGTAACTCGCCGATTTTTGGGTCGAGGCTGCCTGAATTGGCAAGTTATACCCTTTTGGCGCGTTAAGCGTCAACTGACAATGCTAAGGCTACTTTGCTATTACTCTTCTCTAATTTCGCGGCTAGACGATCGGATCATTCGAAATAAATAAACGAGTGGTCACCCGTATAACCGGTGTGATCGAACCACCAAGCCCATTCCTCTGGTGTACAAAACATCTCGCATGTAAGCTGCCAGTAAAGGAGATTTACTTTCTCTTCTTCGTTGCGGTACGCCTCGACACAAATGTACTTGTTTTTCTTGCCGACTCGCTCGATCTCTTTGAGTGCCTTGTATAAATCGAAGCAGTAGAGATTGTGCAGAGTCGTAATCGAAATGATCAAATCGAAAGATTTGTCCGGATAGGGAAGCTCAGCAGCGGAAGCGACTTTTAGATTGGGCCGGACTTCTTCTTTGGCGTTTTCGATCGCATAGGATGATATGTCTATTCCCTCCAGGTGGAGACCCGGTACAACCTGTCCCAATTCATAGAGTAAGAAGCCTTTGCCGCATCCGACATCGAGCACTCTGTCTCCGGCTTTGAGATTGTAATGTTTGGCAATGTCTTCGGCCACTGAGCGCCAGCGACCGTCGTATTTGTATCCGCCATAGCCGGTATTGCGGCTGCCGTCCCAATAGTCCAAGTCAAACTTCTTGGCTAAAGTGGCTGCTTGTGCTTTTGGAAATTCGTTGACGCGAGCCAGATAATCACGCTTAGTACTTTTGTGGACGGAAGAAAGAAAGTCGATGTGTCCCATACTTAATTGATAACTCTCCTTGCGAATATAAATAGGTTAGTGTCTGTCCTTCGGTGTTTTAGGTCCGGCAAAAGTAGCGCTCTTCGGCGCATTCAACTTGCCTTAAGACCCTTTCAGCCAACCGGAGCTGGCTTGCCTTGCGTTGCTCGTCTTCGGCTGCTCCCATTGAAAAACTTCTTCTTTCGCCTTCGACCGGCAGAAAGTCGTTTAGCAGAATGCAGGCCCACTTCACATGATAAACAGGAAGCAATACTCTAATTCTCTCCTTTTGCAGATGTTTGTCGTCGAATTCTTCGACTAGCTCGTCGACAAAATTATTGAAGTAAGCAGCCGGAACTGGAATAGCTGGTTGCAGGAAAAAATCGCAGGCTGTTTTTGCGACGTCATCCCATCCGGAGTATTCAAAATCCAGAAAGCAGATCTCTCCGGAAGTCCGGCGAAGCGCGTTATGAAAGCCGAAGTCGGAGGGAGAAAGTCTTCGTTTTTCAGGCTCGATCTCGGCAGTGTAAAGCAGTCCCAGTTGGTCAATCAACTTGCTGGCATTTGCCGACACCAGAGTCCAGGCTTTGAGAAGTTTGAAGCGTATGAACTCTTCTGCGGAAGGGTTCAGGGACATTTGTTCGATTGCCGCCAGCAGCCTGCTTACGCGATTGTCTACGAGTTGAATATGGCAAGCAAGGCTAAAACAGGCTTCCGATGCGGTTCGAACTTCAGCCGCTTCCGCTTTCGTTCGGTGCCGGTTAAGTTCTTTGAAAAAATCTATGGCTGCTTGGACAGCTTCGGTAGTTAACTCATTTGCGTCGAGTCTTTCGCCGTCGACGAATTCATAGAGCGCCAAGCCAGACTCTGAGTCTTTGGCTATCGGTCTGGGTATGCATCTCAATCCGCTCGACCAGGCAAACGACGAGAATTCGAACTCGGTGTTCAAGCGATCTCTTGGATCGCCTGGATGCTGAAAGTAAGACTTGAGCAATGCTTTCTTGTCGCCGGACGATACCCGGTAGACACGATTGTTCTTCCCACCCTTCAAAAGATCGATCGCGAAGCCAGAAGAGAAGCCCTCCGGCTCGAGCAGCTGCCATGACTTCTCCCGAAGAGAGTCGCCCGTCATTTAACCGGCTCCCCCGCTACCAGCTCCGAAAGAGCATCCCAGGAGGAATGCCTGATGAATCTGTTTTCCTTCGTGTGTGCTTCGTTGGGATCGAAGAGAATTCGTTGTACCCCCAGCGATGAGTCGATCTCTTCGAGAAACTCCGGCAGATCATCAATAAAGTGCGAGCAGCCGTGTTGTTGTATTAGCTGCACCTTCTCTTGCT
>CAZSNX010000560.1:0-3372 GCA_964607945.1 uncultured Candidatus Obscuribacterales bacterium | reverse complement strand
TCAACAGTGGGTAGCTTGAAGGTCAGCGGTGATACGAATGTAAGACCGGTTGTTTTTCTCGATAGAGATGGGACACTGAATATTGAAGTGAGCTACATTCGGGATGTCAATCAATTAGTACTTCTTCCGGATGCCGCTGAGGCTGTTATGCAGCTAAATCGAGCCGGAGTGGCTGCAGTTGTATTGACAAATCAATCCGGAGTAGCACGCGGTTACTTCGATGAGTCGCACGTGCAATCAGTCAATCATCGACTTGTGAAGCTATTGGAGTCCCAAGGCGCCTCGATCGATGGTGTTTATTACTGCCCTCATCATAAGGATGGCGTGGTTGAGGAGTACGCAATCAGCTGTTCCTGTCGTAAGCCGGCAGTTGGATTGTTGGAACGAGCATTTAGAGAGTTGCCCGGGTTGAATCGCAAGAAAGCCTACATGATTGGAGACCAGAGCACGGACATTGAGCTGGCTAGAAACGCGGGTATTACCGCTGTGATGGTGCGTACCGGATTCGGTGCAGCCGTCCTCGCTGGTCAATTTCAATGGAAAGTGGAGCCTGATTTTGTCGCCGGATCGGTGTTGGAAGCGGTGCAGTGGATCTTGTCAGATCTATCTACTCGCGGCTAAGGGCTGGGAAAGGCTTCGGTCGTATTCCGCAGCGGCACAAACTTCTCTGCAACCACGGCTGATTCTCGACCGGGAGCATAGAGCGGCTTTCCTTGTTGGCGGCAGTGTTCCTGTAGCCAGGTTCTGATCTGAATTGAACGAAATAACTCGGCAGATCGGTAGTCCATTTGAGCAATCTGACCGGTCGGGCATTTTGACTTAAGAGCACCGGCGAACTCTATAAACCAGATGGTCTTCCCTTTTCCGGTCTCATCGGCCAGCATTCGGAGGAGCTTGTCTAAAGGTTCGTCACTCTTGATCAAACTGCTCAAGCTTGTCCATCTAACCGATGGCATTCGCTCTAAATCAGGGTAGGCGATCACTGTTACAGGCGCAGGCAGGTAACGGTGAAGTTGCGGTGAAATTGTGGCAAACGGAGTGACAATAATCGCGTTTTTCAGATCGACTGATTTTGTAAGTTCGGGCGCGAGTGCCCAGGCTGTCGACTCCGGTAGGACTGCAAAAGAAACAAGCTGCGGTATCCAGATTGGCAACCAAACAATTAGTGGAAGCAGTAGTGGCAGCTGTCGATTCAACCGAACCGTCAGGCGCTCTGTAGCTGCAACCTGCAGGAGCAATAGGGCCGGTGTGAACGCCACCAGATAGCGATCTCGCCAGATCGAATGCATCTGGCTGACAGCTAGCGCTGCCAGCAGACCACCGGCACAAAAGAATTGCCAGTGACGTACATTCAAGCGGTTCGAAGTGCTGCCGGCGGCATCGTTCGAGAAAACGTTCGAGGTCACAAGCGATGTCCAGACACAGATATTTGCTATTAGTCCAATCAAATCGAAGAGCCAGGGCGGCTGCTCGATGTAACCGGAAACCGCTTCGATTGCAGTATTGAAGAAAAATTCCTGAAGACTGGGTTTTTGAATCCAGGGGCCGATATCTCGGCCAAGCTGCTCGCTGAGATGGATGAACCAGGGCAGATACGTCAGGGAAGCGATCACTACGGACACCGACCATCGCTTCAGGGCATTTGTTGACCAGTATTTTTGCTTGGTGCCAATCAATGCAAGCAGGGTTTGTCCCGCTAGCACGACGGCTCCCCAATGATGAAGGTAAAGCAGAGCGGCTAAAAGGACCGTGTAAGTAATCTGCCGTTGCTTGCTCGGTTTTCGCAATAAGTTAATCAGCTCGTTGGTAGACAACAAAGTGAGCAATGGTAGTAGGCCGTATCCTCGGACGAGATCGCCGAACCTGACCAGAGGAGCGCAGGTAGCCAGTAGTATGGCGAATACTAGTGCCGACCGCGCGCAAAGCTGCTTGCGGAAAGTCAGGTAAGCAACCGGCGGTAAGATTGACGCGGCAAGTACGGCGAAACAACGCAAGGAAAGATCGCTATCGCCGAAGATACCGGCCCAGGTTTTAATCAGAACATACAACAGAGGTGGATTTCCATCCATCCTCACCAGAGCGAGCATCTTCGACCAGCCTGCGCTCGCGGCGATGTTGGCGCATATGCATTCTTCGCTGCTGAGTCCGCCCCAGCCGGCGGTAAGCGCTCGAATCGCAACAGAAAGAACCCAGATGCAAATTACAATGGCAGCAGATTGCAATTGAACTCTCATTAGCTCAAGGTACTTTTAGGTCGCCGCCACGCGCGCTGCCACAGTCTTGGCCGAGCGAATTACACCGTCTGAATTGTAGTAGACGAATTCTGCGAAGCGACCGCAAAGCTCGATGCCCTGTAGCTTGCAGTATTCATAGATTATGCTCAAGTTTTTCTCGTAATCGATGTCGTAAATCACATAAGCGTACTTAGTCCGTTGGACGTCGGTTAGAATTACGTCCTTTTTGTCGAGGAATCCCTCTCTGTCTAAACCATCGACAACGTGAGCCGCAATCTGTTCGTCAGTCATCGACCACACTTCGTCTCCTTCGTTTGCGGTGATTTCTGCCACTACCGATGATGTACCATCCGGCACGTACGCATTGCCGAAATAACCATAAAAGCAAAGCCGGTGGAAGAGTAAATCGCTTTGTGGTACGTAGACGGCGAACTGCTCTGTCAATTTTGGTTGTGCCACACCAACCATCACGACAATCAGTGAATTGTACTTGAGTGATTTCACCGCTCTTTGCACGTCAGGCGGTACTCCTTCCAGCGCTGCGAAGAGATCGAAAAGCGGCATTGCGCAGATGATCCTTTCGTACTCTCGTTCGTCCGCTCCGTTTGATACTGCCCATCCTTTCGCTGACTTTCGGATCTTTTTGATTGGAAAGTTCCTTACTATTCGCTCTTGAACCTTCTCCTCGAATGAGCGCGGTAGCATCTCGAAACCGCCTGATTTCGGATAGTAAAAGTAGAGCTGATGGGTATAACCTTCCGTCTCGATACCGAGCGCGGATTTGATTACATCTTCCACCGGCGGTTTCGGGATTCGCTCCACCCATGCGGTTCCCATTGTTTCTGGTGGGGTGTTCCATATTTTAGTGTTGTACGGAACCAAATACAGATCGGCCAGACCCTTTCCAAAAGTGTTATAGATCCAATCGCGAAAGTTGTTTTGCGGACCAGGTTTGTTTTCTACAAAGTTGTACAGGCAGTTGAAGATATCTTCTTTGTCGAGAACGCTGAGCCCATTTTCAAATGGGTATTTAACGAATCTTCGTTTAAACCAAACAGAATTTTTTCGGTAGAACTGCCCGGCCTTATCACCAAGCATCGCTAGTTCGAGGTCGAGAATTTCCTTGTCCTTGGAGAAC
>CAZSNX010000559.1:0-3392 GCA_964607945.1 uncultured Candidatus Obscuribacterales bacterium | reverse complement strand
GTACGTAAAGAACTGACAGTCCATTAGTTCGCGAGGCTTTAGATCCAGCCGAACCATCTGATCGGTCTGGAAGGCCTCCCGCAACTCCTTCTTGGGTGTAGCCATCTCCATCAAGTCCTCAGCCATTCCGGAGTCGCCATTGGGACCACCAGACATGATTTTGCCGGCAACCGCCATGTAATTCTTAGCGGTCTTGTAATGCTCACCGCCCGGCGCAGCCGAAATGGCGCCTTGAATCAATTGCGGGAAAGTCGATGCTGCCTTCAAAGCGAGCGCTCCACCCATCGCTTCACCCAAGACAAAAACAGGCACATCCGGATTCAGTTTGTGAATAACTTCGACTGAACCTTTAACGTCGGCGAGAGTCTTGTCCAGATCCATCCGACCTTCCGCACCTTTCACATCACGCCAGGCACCAAATCCACGCAAATCAATGGCATAAACTGCGACACCCTGAGCCGACATACGCTTGCCGAGATCGTCGAAGACTCCGTTGTAGAGACCCAGTTCATGCAAGCAGAGCAGCGCTGCTTTCGGTTGTCCGGAAGGTTTCCAGAAAAGCGCCGGCGGATTTCCGGCAATAAGTCCAACTGCTGTCGCAGCCAACTCTCGCTTCTTGCGCGCCGGCTTTGTCCCTTCGCCATCTGCGGATTTCTTCTTATGAAAGATCCACCATGCAGACGCTGGAGAGACAGCTCCCACCGACGCAAACACCAAAGCCGCCGAAAGAAACGCACAACTCAATTTACGCGACATACACCTGACTGAAACAGACATCGCTCCCTGCTCTTCGCAACATTTGTATGACATGATTCTAGCCTCTCCTTCGTATCACTTACTTAATTTCGGCTTGCCTTTCGGCGCAACAATTTTGCTCCCGCCCGCTCCAGCCGGCGACCGTGCACCACCGGCAGTGGCTTTGCCGGATGTGGCGGACTGTTCGCCGGTGGCAGCCTTCTCGGATACCAATCCCAGCACCACATCTTCACCTTTCCATTGTTGTTTCATCAGAACCGGGGTCTGAACCTGAGCTCGATCGCGCAACACTTCTTCTTCCACCTGATCGCGCATGAAGAAGTAAGCGTCGGTCAAGCTCGTCCGATCTCCATTCAAACGCAGACCCTCTATTAATCGGCGGGTGAACACGCTGTTCGGATAGCCTTTGGACTCCCAAGAAACTTGATCGGAAGCGCTCGATGCCAGGACGATCTCCCCATAACCGGCAAAATCTTTGCCGGCATCGGCACCGGCAGTCCTCTCCAGCCCCTTAGCCGCTTCATCATCGAGTCCGCTCTGGGTAGTTGCCTGCAATCTGGCTGCATCGACACCCTGCATCCGCTGCAACCCCTTCTTCCCGTAAAAATTTGCAACCGGTTTCTCCACTCGGCATTCATTAACAGCCGGCCCGCTGCCACGGGCAGCGGCACCACTGTGGCAGACATCGAGAATCACCAGCAGCCTGTCGCAATGCAACATCTCTTTCAATCCGACCGTTAACCACTGCATCGGAATCCCCGTCAAAACCAGGTTGTCCAGATTAGCTTCGTATGGCACGATAAAATTCGTATCTCCGGCCTCATGCTTTGATGCACTGCCATGCGTCGACACGTAAACGACGATTAGATCGCCCGGATGCGCCACGCGAGCCAGCCATCCCTCGCCGAGACTGGCAACGATATTGGCCCGAGTAGCATTTTCATCAGTGAGCAGCTTGACGTGATCGGTTTTGAAATGCGCCTCGGACACTAGGTAATTGCGGAAGTCAGTCGCATCCTTGGCAGCATACTTCAAATTGATCGCCGGATCTTTGTATTTGCTGATTCCCACTACCAGAGCCCATTTCTCTTTGACGGGTAACCGAAGTTTTGCATCCGAGATGATCGTCTGAGCTTCAGTAACATAATCCGCTCGCACGGAACGACCGCCAGGCAATCTCGTTTTAATGGCGATTGACCGCTTGCGATAAGGTTCAGCCTCAGCCTGCTTTCCCTGCGCCGTCAAGATTGCCACCAGGTTCTCCAGATCACCTGCAACGGCAGGATTCTCATAGCCAAGCACTTTCTCGTCCCGCTCGAGTAGTTTGCGATAAAGAATTTCAGCATCGAAGTACTTCTTCTGATCGCACAGTACCTCAGCCAGATCTCCTTGAATCTGTGCCACATCTTGATGGTCAGCACCAAGCGCCTTTTCTGCAATAGCTATTGAACGCTTCAACTCTGCCTCGGCATCAATCAAGCGTCCCTCGGACCTGTAAATGGCAGCGAGATTGGCAAGATTTTGGGCCACGCTCGGATGCTCTGCACCAAGCGCCTTTTGCCGGATCGCAAGTCCTTCTTTCAGGAGCAGCTCTGCTTCCTCGAACTTGCCTTGATTTTGAAACAAGAACGCCAGGTTATTGAGGCACGCAGCGACATCGGGATGATCGGGACCGAGCTTCTCGCGCACCGCCGCCAAAGCCTTGTCATAAAGAGGCTTTGCTTGCTCGTATTGACCTTGATGAACGTAGAGCAGTGCCAGAGAATTTAGATCTTTAGCCTGATTCAGATCGTTTTGTGCAGCGCTTTCCACCCCTGTCTTCAAGGCTCGCTTGTAAAGCTCCTCAGCCTTGGAGTAATCGAAATCATCGAAATAAGACGCAGCCAGACGGCTCAAACTCTCGGCAAGTTTGGGATGATTTTCCGGCAATGTCTTTTCCCTGATGCGAAGAGCGCGCAGGTAATGATCTTTCGCCTGACCTCCTTTTCCTTCTGTTTCCAGAAGGTCCGCCATTATTACTAACTGCTCGGCAAGCAAAGGACTGTTGGGTCCGGTCACTTGCTCAGTAATTGCCAGCGCTCGCTTGAGCAACGACTCAGCCTCAACACTTCGCCCTTGCTGCTCATAGAGCTGCCCGAGCTTTGTCAACGTAGCGGCCACCTCGACATTGACCGGTCCGAGCGATTTGACCTTAATTGTCAAAGCTCTCTTATACAGAGCCTCCGCTTCGGAATACTTGCCTTCCAGGAAATATAGCTTCGCCAAGTTATCTAATCCTCGTGCCACCAACGGATCAGCATCCCCCTTGGCCTTTTCGTAAACCGAAATAGAGCTCTTTAGTAATCGCTCTGCTTCCTGGTAATCACCCTGATTCATATGAAGCATCGCCAGGTTGCTGGAAACGGTTGCAACATTTGGATCTTCTGAGCCGAGCGCCTTTTCCCAAATTGACAAAGCCCGTTTGTAAAGCGGTTCTGCTTCGCCATATTTACCTTCGTGCGTGTAGACCATAGCCAGGCTGTTCAAGTCAGTGGCCAGCGCGCACTGCCCCTTGTCTGACAACTTGGCATCCAACTCTACAACCCGAAGCAGGAGCGGTTCGGACTGCGCAAACTTGCCCTGCTCGTCATAGACCT
>CAZSNX010000558.1:0-3414 GCA_964607945.1 uncultured Candidatus Obscuribacterales bacterium | reverse complement strand
CACTCGGACGGCTTTATGTCACGGCCGGCCGGGCTGGATACGTACTGAGGGTGGGTCGTGACGGTCGCACAGAGCTCTTTTTGTCCGGCTTGATTAATCCCACCGGCATCACGTTTTCGCCCGACGGCACTTTATTTGTGTTGGAAGCCGGACGCTCGAGAGTGTTAAGGGTAGCGGCCCTGGACAAAGCCGACCGAACAGCATCTGCAACTGCGTTGAGCTAAACACGGACAATCGCCTCTGGTCTGGCGCACTGACTGCGCGCGGCGATCTGCCGCGTCCGTAATCGTTAGCGCCCGGAACCCACCAGTGATTCGTCTTCTTTATAGAGCTTGTCGATCACGTCTTTGTAATTCTTGAAAATGACGTTGCGTTTAACCTTGAGTGTAGCGGTCAGTTCACCGTGCTCGACTGATAGATCGTGCGGCAATACGGTTATGTTGCGTACTCTTTCATAGTCGGCTAGCTGCTTGGAGCAGTCGTTAATCTCTTTGCGAAGATATTGCTTCAGCTCGGACATTGCCGATAGCTCGGCGTATGAATTGAAGCTCCAACCCTTATCGTTAGCCAATTCCGTAGTGGCATGTTCGTCTAGAGTTAAAATGGCCACTAGGTGTTTTTTCTTGTCACCAAATACGATGGCTTGAGCGATGATCGGCACTTGCTTCAAGGTGGCTTCAATGCGCTGTGGGGCAATATTCTTGCCAGCTGAATTGATGATTAGGTCTTTCTTTCGGTCGGTGATCTTGACGTAACCGTCACCATCGATGATACCAATGTCCCCGGTGTGGAACCAGCCGTTTTCGTCGAATGCCTCAGCTGTTTGTTCGTCAGCTTTGAAGTAGCCTTTGAATACACCCGGCCCCTTAATCATGATTTCGCCGTCTTCGGCGGTTTTGATTTGAGTCGACTTAAGAGCCTTGCCGACGGTGCCAGCCTTAACCCTGCTTGGAACATTGACGCTGACCGGAGCTGTTGTTTCTGTCAGCCCGTAACCTTCAAGCGTTGTGATGCCGATGGCGTTGAAAAACTCGATAACTTCTCTGGTTGCCGGTGCACCACCGCTTACGACCAGCCGTAGATTGCGACCGATCCGCGCTCTCAATTTTGCGAAAACAAGCTTCTCCGCAAGCCAAGCCCTCGCATTCAATAACGGTCCGGGCGACTTTCCATCAGCCGTCAGTCGGAAGACTTCCTTTCCTGCTTCCAGAGACCATTCGATCAAGCTGCGCGATCTGCCCGACGCGCCCATGATGCCTGCACGCACCTTCGCGTAGATACGATCCAATACTCGTGGAACAACCAAGATCATCGAAGGTTCCACTTCCGACATGTTCTTGGAGACATGCTCGATGCCCTCTGCAAAGGCACATACATCGCCCTGCGCCAGCCAGTAGAACTCTCCGCAGATACGCTCGAAAACGTGTGATAGGGGAAGAAACGAAAGGTACACATCTTTTGGTGTAATTGGAATTACGTTCGGCAAGTCATTTAGTACACCAAATATGTTTTCGTAAGTGAGCATTACACCCTTCGGAGTGCCGGTAGTACCGGAGGTGTAGATGATCGTCGCAACCGCGGAGCTTTTAGTCTCGTTCATTCGCCTGTCGAGTACGGCATCATTTTCCACTTGATAGTTGCGACCGCATTCTTGCAGTTCTTCGAGCCCCAGCACAAACGCGCTGTCGATCTTCAATTCACTGAGCGATTTGCCGCCGGACGGTGCGGACAACAGAATTATCTTCTTTAAATTGGGTAGCTGCTCCTTAACCGCCAGCACTTTATTCATCAAGCCTTCGCTCTGCACAAAAATAAATTGAGCGCCAGAATTGTCGAGAATGTACTGAATGTCTGCTTGCGAGCTAGTCGGGTAAATTGGGACGGAAACCGCGCCGTTAGCCATAATTGCCAGATCGGAAGCCACCCACAGATGTGAGGTGTTGGAAAGGATGGCAGCGCTTTGACCGGCTTCGAATCCCATTGAAGCCAGTCCGGCGGCCATCTCTCGGACCATCTTTCCGAATTCTCCCCAGCTCAGGCTGCGGTAGGGACCACGACCTTCTTTGAAGCGTACTGCCTCAACACTGGGAAGGGATGAAACGCGTTTGAAAAATATAGTGGCGAGAGTTTGGTGCACGATGCAGCCTCACAAAGTCGAGTAAGTCGCTCAATAGGCAAGGAATACGGGAAGTTGCCCATATTATAACGAGTCATGAAGACGATCTTAAGGCAGCTTAGTTTCCACTAAAGCAAGGGTGCTGTTTACAAAAGAGGTGCGCATTAAGCGTTTGCCGGATCGTGCCTGGCTGGCGGCAGATGAAGATTCGTTAAACAATAATTGTGGAGTCAGCCAATTTGACTCAAATTGCAGACAAATAATTAGACAAGCCTACCGTTTTTTCGGCAGGCCGATTGTAGCTTCAAACAGCTAGACTTCGACGCTCGCCTTGCGAGTGCATTCGGAAACCCAATCGGCTACCTCATTGGTCAAGTCATCTATCACCGGATCGAACATCATGTCGTGATAGGCGTCTACGAAGTGGCGCCGCTTCTTATGCGGCACCGTAAGCATGTCGAATATCGTGGCTGTCGCTTGATTGTCTACTATTTTGTCCCGCCCTGCTGTTGCAACCAGAACCGGACATCTGATCAATTTAGATTGCTGCGGAACCTGCTTGGTCAACTTGAGAAGTTGAAGCAACATTTTTGCCGGCACTTTCATCCGGCTTTCCGGATCATTTTCCACCCAGGTTCTTGTAGCCTCGTCTCGGACAAATGCTGCGCAAGTATAGGGTAGTGATAGCTCGGCGTTCGGGCTGAGCAGTGCTTGGCTAATTCCTTTCAATTTAAAAGGCAAAGTGAAAGTGGCTGAATTGCCTTCAAATCCTGGCGAGAACAGCACTAGCCCGGCGGGATCGACGGACGGGGTCGCGCAAAGCGACACAACCCCGCCCATGCTGTTGCCCATTATGAATATTGGTTTGTCGCCGACCTGCTCTCTTAGGTTCCGGTAAACGGTTGCTAGGTCGTCCAGCCATTGTTGATAGCTGTTTAGCTCTTCGGCGTAGCGTTTGCCAAAACCAACTTGGTCGTAGGCAACGGTATATATCTGTTTGACTTTCAACCTGCGCGCCAGCGCTTCGAACCAACCGCTATGTGCCCCGATGCCATGAACGAGCAAAGCAGCTACACGGCATGCACTGGCAGTTCCCCAAGACTTGGCGGAAATAGCGGCTCCCTTGGAGGGAATCTCGAATTGAGCGCCGGTAGGGGTGAGATTTATTTCTGTTGGCATAACGGTTAGCATTATAGCTGCCAATGGACTATTAAAATAGCTGTTGTTGCAGTTTCTTGCTCGGCAGATGGGAGCCATTAGGATTGACTCAGTACCCGCTTGCCACCAAACCTGGTTTC
>CAZSNX010000557.1:0-3420 GCA_964607945.1 uncultured Candidatus Obscuribacterales bacterium | reverse complement strand
CGCGCTCGGAAACGTCAGCTACATCATGGCGCTGGCCACATTGCCAGCCGGATATATGGTCGTAGTCACAGCTTGCTACCCGATCGTGATGTACATCTTCGCGCTGCTCTTGCTGCGCGAGAAGATGAACTATCTGCGAGTCCTGGGCATCCTGCTCGTAGTCACCGGCGCCGCACTGACAGCGGCCATCTGACAAAACTGATCGAACCTTGACCGACCGTGCCCCCTCACTCGGGCCGCACGGCATCGTCATGTCTCGAATCTTCGATTCTCCGACGCCGGCTCAAACCTGCCGGCAGACACCGTTGCGCCGCAAGCATTCCACTTGAGGCGCAACTCGAACACGTTTGAAAGGAGACAGCCAGACATGCTGTTCAAACTCGATACCATTCATGGTCACGTCGTCGAGGACACTCCCAACGGAGCGGTTTACAAAGACAACGGCACTCCGGTCGATCCGGAAAATCCTCGCGCCTGCCTGGGCTGCAACAAACAGGTCACACCGGGCGGGCACGACCCCTGCATCGCCGACTTGCCGGGCACCTATCAGGCCTGCTGCGGCCACGGTCTGGACAAGACGCCGCTCGGTCAAATGCCATCCGGATATGCCGCGCTCAAAGATGGGCGGTGCATTCGATTCTCCGGCCTGTGCGGCGGACAACGAATTCGCGAGGCGGTCGAAGCCGCTCTCAAGGGCGAAGCGCTGCCCGAAGGCTTCGCATTCGACGCCGATCGCATGTGGTGGGAAGGGCTGACCGAAAATCAACGCAGTTACGTCCATGCCAACATGACTCGCGGTCTGGCCAAGCTCGTCAGCGAAGTGACCGGACAGCTGCCTCCGTCCGAACGAATCATCAGCGGCGAGGCTGCCTGGCACGAAGGTCTGGATGAAACCCAGAAAGCGATCGTTTGGAGCAAGCTCAAGCCGATGCTGGCTGAGCTCGTACAAGAAGCGCTGGCAGCAGCCTGAGGCGGTAATCAGGACAGAGAACCCGGTTGCAAATCAGTTGCAACCGGGTTCTGCAGTTCCTCTTTCTTTGATTGCATTTACTACACCAAGTAGCATTTTTTTTTAACATGATCTCACCGGAGTGCACTGCAAATTCGCGCGCAGATATCCCAGACTGACTTACGGTCAAGACTGGTACGACGCTCGGCTTGCCCAAATCAGTGAGTTGGAACTAATTGCTAGCCAAGGATCTCGCCATCGTCCAGGCAGGCGAGGAATAGAGTCGGCTTTCCGCCTCTTTCCTCGCCTGCGGTCATGTGTTGCCTTGCTCTTTCAACAAGCGAGTTGGCGGCAACTTCGGTAGCTACATTGGTCAGGAAACAGAGCCGCGGTTACGACTGCATTTCGGACAGATCTGCGGCGCGCGCAAATCGTCACAGCTCCTCTTTTCTCGGATGTCGTACCACTGAAACGCTTTCCAGCAGTATGTTACCTTGCTTCCTCGAGCGACGTGAAACTTACCGCTGCCAAACTTGATTGCGTCCCCGTCTCTCACCATATCGTCAGTCATTACTGATCCTCTCGCCTGAACAGGCAAGCCGGCAGATATTATCCTTATCTACCGGATCATTTTTGTTGCCAAAAAGTATTGATGCGCCCTTGATCGCCAAGAGACAGCTTGAATGGTCTTTTCGGTTTATGCACTCGCGGGTTTGCGCTTCTCTGTCTTAAGGCGTAAGCAGTGTAGTACTTGATGCCTATTAAACCTACTGCAAACTATCTCCATTTCTGCTAGTTAGTAACAGACAAGATCAATCAAAAGGCTGACTTCGACCTCGTACAACTGCTACAACCAGCACAGTTAATGTTCTGCATTTAGCTTTGATGAGCTACGATAAAGGTAAGTCGCTATGTGGGTCGGTGCCTCTATGAGAAAGCGCAGATATCTCATACCACTCATCCTGGCTGTCGTCTGGCAGCTGTTGATCCTGCCCTGTTTGGACGATCCGTCATTTAGCGATGGCGCCGGTCTTAACAAATTGCATAAGGCCTCTCTAGTTAGTCTCACTTCGGCCACTGTCGAGTTTTCAGAGGTCAGCCAACCACAAACTTCGAAAAATACCGGTGGCATCAGAGCGATCTCCACAAAGTTGTCTGAAAGTTTTGGCTGGATAAGCTTGCCGCAGCCGTCCTGCTCATTCGTAGCATTCAGAGCGATTCAGCCGGTCCGCTTGTGGCTTCTCTACTGTGCCATGTTGAATTAAAGCCGGCTCTCCTACTTGAAAGTGACTGTAACCGCAGCAACGCAATTGCTGTGGGCTTACCTTTTTACACCTTGACTGGAGTGATCTCTTATGGAAGAGCTCGGGTTGATCCGCGATTTGGCAATTATTTGGTGCGCCGCAGTAGTTGTTGGTGCAGTATTTCTTCGCCTTAAACTGCCATTGATAGCCGGCTACATCGTGGCCGGTCTGATCACCGGACCTTTTGGCGCGCGCCTTATCAGCGATTCGCATCAAATCCATGTTCTAGCCGAATTTGGCGTTGCACTGCTTCTTTTTGCTCTGGGAGTAGAGATATCGCTCAAGAAAATCTTCTCATCGGCAGGAAAGACCATCTTGGCCGGCATCAGCCAAATTCTTCTGACAATGCTGATGGTGTTTGGCTATGCCTATGCTGCCAATGTCACGCGCGATCTTGTACCCGGTCTGATCTTTGGCCTGATCTGCGCACTGTCAAGCACCGCACTCGTTACGAAAGTGTTGGTGGACAGAGGTGAAACTGAGACACTGCATGGCCGTTTGCTCGTGCCGATGCTGCTTATACAAGACTTGAGCTTGATTCCGATCGTAGCGCTCATCCCGGTGCTGGAGCACCCCGGCTCGGATATGCTCGTGATAGTGTTCATGGCCTTGGCTAAAGCCATGCTGCTTGTTGGTGTAGTTGCCCTAGGCAGTACGGTGCTTGTCCCTAGAATTTTGGGATCGGTTGCACGCTCAGGTTCGCGAGAGATGTTCACTTTGACCGCTCTGGGAATCTGTCTCGGTGTCGCCTTTATGAGCAAATCGCTTGGCGTTTCACTGGCGCTTGGAGCGTTTCTTGGTGGCATTATGATCAGCGAGAGACCATACGGACACCAAGTTCTGGTCGACATTCTGCCGCTTAGGGATCTTTTCGGCAGCGTATTTTTCGTATCTATCGGTTTGCTGCTGGATCCGTCCTTTATCGCTTCGCACTGGCTGCAAGTATTGCTTTTCGTAGCCTTGCTAATCGCCGGCAAAGCTTTAGCCGCTGCAGTTAGCGCTTGCTTTGCCACCGGCAGTCTGTGGAGCGCCGGACTGATTGGAATCGGACTGGCACAAATCGGCGAATTCTCCTTCGTACTAGCAGCTATCAGCTACAAAGCCGGTTTACTGCCTGACAGCTTGTACAACTTGTTCTTCGCCGGTGCCGTTGTGACTCTCATGGTC
>CAZSNX010000556.1:0-3420 GCA_964607945.1 uncultured Candidatus Obscuribacterales bacterium | reverse complement strand
GTAAGCGAATTCGTCCTTGATCTGATAAATGTGTTCGGAGAAACACTTGCGCAGGAAGCATCAGTCAAGGAAAACTGGAGTAAGTTTGCGCCGTTCGAATTCATACTCGATCTGAACAAAACCTTGGAGCGTTACAAGCAGTCCGGATACTCTGCTCTGGAACCAACCGAGCGCGCCCTCTTTGCCGACCATGGTGTGCTGATCGGCACCTTGACCAGAGCGGCGCTCAAAGCTCATCCGGATGCTTATCCCGATGAAGAACATTTCCAGATACCATCGTCGGTGGCAAAAGAGTTACTGATATTATCCGAATTCGGATAAGGACTGCTTGCAATCACAACAACAACTTGAATCGCTCCCAGCTAGGCAGCAGCACACCAACCTGTCAAGCAGTCGCGAGCCGCGCTATGGCTGTATTAACTGAGTCCTCACTATCCGGCGAGCTGCCCAACGTCTGGAAATCACCCGGAAGTCTTGCTCGACCGGCAAAAACACGTGCTATTCAGGATGCGGCAAAGGGCGGTGCGTACCTTCTCATTACAACCTTCTTCAAAACCGCCGGTGCTTTGATGTTGCACGAAGATCTCGCTTCTAACTACGATGAAACTCTCAATTACATGGACTAAGTATCATCGGAGACATTAACAACCAACCAGCAACTCTGCCTGTCAACCGGTTTTGCGTTTTGCTACCCCCTTTTCGAAAGGGTTGTTTGGTTGTAGCTCCGACTTTGTCCATGCCTTTTATAAGCTGACTCTCTTCGCTGCCCTTTCGATTGGGCACCGACAACAAACGCAGTTCAACTGTTGCAAAACAGTAGGCTCAGGCGCTGCATACATCGCCCGGGCAACTGCTTTCCACTGGAGGAAACAATGAAAGACTCCACCAAAAGGCGGTTGATCGAATCCACCCTCTATGCCGCGATCTTCACGTTCTCCGGCTTCGGTCTCTACTACGCCTTCGGTCTCATGCTTACTCTGGCTCAAGGTGGAGACACGGTCAAGTTCTTCCTCGACAGCATTCTTGGCGGTTTCCTGGCGTTCGTCTTCTTCTGGTTTTTCTGCTGGGAAGTCTCCGGCATGATCGAACGCTTCAACGAAGAAGGACGAAAGGAACACGAGAAACGGCTCGAAGAGGAGAAGAAGCGTATCGACGCAGCCAACGCAGCGAAGAGACGCATCGCCCCCGAAGACGCGGAGCCCAAAGACGGCGACCGCAACAAACGGGATCCTGACAACAAAAGCTGATGCTGTTCAGGATCTTCCAGACAAGCCTGAAACAGCAATTACGTGTCTGAAGGCTCATGTGATCGTGCCTACCAAACGAATCACCGCCAGTGGTGTGGAAAGGACACCCCGACGGCGTCAATGTCGAATGACAATCATCATGAAAGACAGCAAAATCGTGACCATTTCGGTTGTTGCCTGCGCGCTTGCGATGTTTCTCGGCTTCATGGGTTGGATGTCCTGGGGACGCTACGCGGAGTCGCAGAGCCCGGTCAGAGAGGTTCGCACGCTCGACCAATTCGGCAAGGAGATCCAGGGTTCCACCCAGCCGGTCTTCGTCTTCTTCTACACGAAGCAGACCGCACTGTACGAGAAGCAACTGCCGCTGATCGAAACGGCCGCCAAGGACTACCAGGGTAAGGTGACCTTCCTGAAGGTCAACACCGACAACCTCCCCGAAGCGGCGCTTTCGCTCGGAATCGACCAGGTGCCTGCCATGGTCGTCCTGAAGTGGAAGGAAAAGACGATCGTCGGCGTCATCGGCTTCCTCGACATCGCCGAGCTGAAGCAGATGATCGACAACGGCATGAAGGCTCAGCCCAAGCCGCAACCGGCCCAGCCGAACCCGGCACAACCGAGCCCGCAAGCCGCTCCGGCCCAGCCGAACCCGGCACAACCGGATGCACCCTCAACTTCGACTACCAAGTAACGCCTGGTAGTCAAAGCTTTCTTGGATAGCAAGTTCGGTCCCAAGCCGAACCTGCTATCCATTTTTCGTGAGATTCTCTACGATCTTTTTTAGTATTAGAAGGATCCCCCAAATCTGCTCTTGCTTGCCAGGTTGGTACTTTGACTGCTTCGGCTCGACCACCGGCTCGCCACCTGTTTTGGCAGCGAGGTCTTCACCGACGCGGACGACCTCACGAGTCCACCGCAGCGCTCGGCTGGCAGTATCGACCATCGCATGAGTGAATTGGAGCTAGACCAAACTTAGCTACAAACATTGCATCCCATTCAAGCCAGATTTCAAATGTTGGCGAAGATATAGCCGTCTCGGTTACCCTCAGTCCAGCGCTACTTGATGTAACTACGAACGACTGGAACCAGAGTTAGAGTCAAACACCTAGCGCAATTCGCACAACCGACACTAAATTCAATCACTGATAGAAAGGAGTCGTTTACATCTCATGTATTATGAGCGACAAACACCTCCCCGGAGTCAGACGAAATGACTGCATCGGTTTCCGGTAATCACGCTACATTGGTACGAGCAAAAGCAATCAAGTCCAAACTAGTTGAGATCCGACGCCAGATTCACTCAAACCCCGAGCTGAGCTTTCAAGAATGCGAGACGGCAAAACTAGCTGCTAACCTGCTTTCGGAACTGGGCTATAGGGTTACGACCGGCGTAGCAGGAACCGGCGTCGTAGCCGAAATCGGCACTGGACGAACAGTGATACTTCGCGCCGACATGGATGCTCTTCCGATTCAAGAAGACCCAGCCATGCCGAATCCTTCCCAAAAACCGGGCGTGATGCATGCCTGCGGGCATGATGTACATGTCAGCTGCGCCTTGGGAGCAGCCATCCTGTTGGCGGAGAGCCCTCCGGCCTCCGGCTGTGTACGCTTCATCCTTCAGCCGGCCGAAGAGACTGTCAATGCTGAAGGCAAGTCAGGCGCGATGCTAATGATTGAAGCAGGAGCTACGGAAGGTGCCGAAGCTGCCTTTGCCCTGCACGTAGATCCGCGAGTCCCAACCGGCAAGATAGCGGTCTGCGAGGGCTCACTTCTTGCCGCCGCCGATTCCTTCGACTTGAAGATAAGAGGTGTCGGCACGCATGGAGCCTATCCGCAATTTGGGCTGGATCCGATTTTGCTCGCCTCGCATGCCATTCAAATCTTGCAAACTGTCATTTCACGCCGAAAGTCTGCGCTTAGACCGGCTGTTGTGACCATCGGTGGAATCAAGAGCTCGACTTATGCACACAATATCATTCCCGACCAGGTAGACCTCAGAGGAACCGTACGTTACTTTGACGAATCCATCGGCGAATTGCTCCTGTCCGAGATCGAGAAGTCCTGCGAAGTAATCACCGCTCTTGGTGGCACATACGAGCTGGATTACAAAAAAGACACCCCGGCGCTGACGAATGACCCACAGCTGACCAATCTCGTGCGCTACGTCGGGAAGCAA
>CAZSNX010000555.1:0-3423 GCA_964607945.1 uncultured Candidatus Obscuribacterales bacterium | reverse complement strand
CGATACCGCTCCAGACATCACACAACGTCTGGAATTCCTTGCAAATTATCGACTAGTGTGGGTATCAGCATGGATAACCTGGAATTGCGCCGCACTTTCAATTCTCAATTTCTTCTACCGGATGGCTAAGGCACATGCCAGGGATCTTCAGGCTCAAACTAAACTGCTGAATCTAGCCGTCCTAATCTGTGTCGGCGCAGTTGCAGCCGATCTATTTGCCGAAGCAGTCGAGATGAGTTTAATTCCGGAGATGGCCCGCAGCATATTGAGAGCACCGGACAGCAAGCTGGAAGCTACTATTGACGACCTTCTCTATGTTCACCGGCTGGCGACAATTTCGACTGGCTACTTCGGAAATGGTCTTTACACGATCTCGACTGCTCTGACTGTCTGGTCAACGCGCTTTAGTTACGGACGGCTGACCACAATTGCGGGATGCTGTGCAGTCGCCGGCGGCATTTGGCTATCAATTGCTGCGTTAACAGATTCAGTATCAGGGATGGTTCTATCGAACATACTTCTGATGCCTTCATTACTGATCTGGCTGACAACCATTGCTCTAAAATCGACGCAGCGCGCCAGCAACCACGGACTTGAACGAGTCTCACAATCAGATGAGCGAGTTTGACTATGAGCACAGTTGATGCTGATCCGACATTTTCGATCATCGCGGTGCACGGCAACGGAGGAGGTGGTTTTCGATTCGGACAAATTCACAACTTGTTTCCGCCATCGGTCACGTTTAAGGCGCCTACGCTTCCAGGTTTTGCCGATGTTCCGGCTGATCGACATCTCAAGACGATGTATGACTTCGCCAACCGCCTGCACGAATACATCACCGGCACACCTCGCCCGCGCATTATTCTAGGACACGGCATTGGTGGTTCATTTACCTTAGAGTACGCGCAACATTTCGCGTCAGAGGTAGACGGACTGATTATTCACGCTCCAGTCGGAAGCCGCTTAAACTCTCGATTCTTCCCACAGCTGATGAGACTGCCTGGCGCTCGCTCAATTGGTAAGGCAATCTTCTCATCTAAGCCGGCACGCCCGCTTTTCGCCCACCTGCTCTTTTCTTCTCCGCTGCCAAAACCTGTATGCGATCGTTTTTTTGACGAATATCGCCGATGCTCCGTATTTGCATTGATGTTCGATCTGATATCACTGGAGTGGTTCGAATCGCTGAGACCAATCAAACTTCCTACAACACTGCTCTGGGGGAAACGAGACAATGTTCTCTTAGCAGATGAGCTCGAATACTTCAAAGGACTTTTCCAATCTGTCGACATTCAAGTTGAGCCAAATTGGGGGCACTTCCCCATGTTGGACAGACCGGAAGAGTACGCAATCAAAATTCTCTCAATCTCCCGCCGACTGATTGGTGTGAAATGAGCAACCGTGCGCTTGCTGACGAGATCTTACAGCTGGGTTTCGGAATTGCTGCCTCACGCGGAATCGGCAACAAGGCATCGCTTCTCGACAAGGCATCGGGCGCAGGGCTGCCGGTTCCACGTGGTTTCATCATAACTGATGAAGCGCTAAACAGGCTGATCGCCTCCGGGTCTGCAATCAAGTCAAGCACGTCAATCTCTCTCAGCAAAGAAAGTGAACTTATCTCTCTAGCTGGTTTCAAACAGTTGCGACCGCCATTTGCAGTGCGTTCCGCCTTCTCTACCGAGGACACAACACATAGAAGTCTGGCAGGATTCTTCCGGTCCCGATTGTTCGTCATGCCCAACCAGTTAGACGATGCGCTCTCAGACGTTTGGAGCTCCGCTCTCAACTATGAAGGCTCATTCAGGCATGATGTTCTCCTGATGGAGATGGTTACTGCCAAGCACTCTGGTGTGGCGTTTACGCAAGATGAGTATCTTGACGATCTGATCAACTATACAACCGGCACGGCCGATAGACTCGTAGCCGGGGAAGTAGAAGGGGAGTCGCTGCTTTTGCCCAAAGCTGGAACATCGCTGCCGGAGTCGCATAAACTAACAGGTCGGCTCCAGTTCGCCGAACGGTTGAGAAGACTGCTCCACCGGATTCGAAAAGTATTTGAATGCGGCAACTGGGACATCGAATGGGCAGACGACGGCAGTCGATGTTGGCTAATCCAGATCAGACCGATTACAGTTGCTCCCCGCCGGAATGAGATGTTTACGATTGCCAATCATAAGGAGATACTCCCCGAGCTGCCATCGCGATTCATGAGCAGCATGATTGAATCATGCGCCGAAGGGCTCTTTGCCTACTATCGCTCATTCGATGTCTCACTTCCGGATAAGCGACCATTCATTGAAGTGTTCAAAGGAAGACCACTCATCAATTTATCTTTGCTTTCAGAGATGATGAGAAATTTCGGTCTTCCGACACGATTAGTAACGGCAAACATTGGCGGATATGCCGCAGAAGAGTTTCCGCCGGACATCAATCGAATGATTTTGAAATCGCCGGTACTCCTCAAGTTGCTAGTAGCACAAGCGAAATCGGTCTCTGATGCCGAAGCGACGATCGCAGAGATTCAGGCTTTCACAAAACTGCCTGGCGACACGATCGAGCAATGCATCGAGACACTACGACGGCTGTACAAAAGCCTGGTCACAGCGATGTTCTCACTCACTCAATCGATGGGATGGCCGCTCATGCTGCTTCGAAGAGCAGGTGTTCTGGAGGAACACAACTCGCGACAGACTACCATCTCGACCCAGATGTTCAAAGATCTCGAATCGCTTCAAGTTCTAGTGCTGGAAAGACCTGACCTCAAGACACAACTCGACCAGGGGCACATCCCAACAGATTCGGATTTTCAGAATCTCTGGCAGATCTTTCTGGCAACGCACGGTCATCGCGGCATCTTTGAAAGCGACATTGCCAGACCAAGATTTCGCGAAGATCCATCTTCTATACTAGCTGCACTCACCGCCCCGCTCAGGCGCAGTAAGGCAAAGCGACACCGCTCATTGGCCGGTTTTTTGACGTCTCCGCTCTGGTGGCAAGTTTCCCGCTCGATCAAAGCTCGCGAACGCTTGCGCTACTTCGCAATGTCTGGAATGGAAAGAATTCGCAACAACCTATTAGAGCTCGCCGGCTCAACTCTAGCAGACCCCGCTCAGCTCTGGGAACTAGACATAAGTGAGGCGAAACAACTGGACAATGGTTGGCAACCGGATATTGAGTTTTTCCAGCTGCGTACGCAACATACTGCTCAACTTGAATCTTACAGGCTGCCGGACTTGATACATCGAATCGATGATCTGGAACAATTTTCCACCAATCAAACAGCTGCAAGCGATGCAAAGACTTTACATGGTGTGAGCCTAACTAGTGGAAATGTCACAGGTAGGGCGCTCGTGCTGAACGATCCTTCAAAGATTAATTGCGCCTGCCTTGCCGATGAAAACACCATTTTAGTTGCGCGCTCGGTAG
>CAZSNX010000554.1:0-3432 GCA_964607945.1 uncultured Candidatus Obscuribacterales bacterium | reverse complement strand
GAAAAGGTGATCGACCCAACCAACCAGAGTAGTCTTGGGGTCGAGTTTAAGCTGCTGCTGCAGTTCGGATGGCTCTCCAGTCAGGCGCGGGTCATTACTAAGATGAGCTAATAGCTCGTCCGCAGTGCTTTTTCGGCTAGGCTGAAAGTTCGAAATCTTGCCCTCATTAGAGCGGGCGCCAATAAAGCCTTTCTTTTTATCGCCGGAATCACCCGAACCGCCAAGACCGGTCATCCTGCCTTCCCCTTTTTAGGTGAACATACTACTGCCTCTGACGATCTTATCCCACGTTAGGCCTTCTTCTAACCAGGTATTGTTGCTTATAAAAAGTCCAAGCGACATTCGGTCCGGCTCCCCGGCACAGACACATTTCAGCAATCGAACTACTTTCCGGTGGACAACCTACAAAGCCGCCGCACGAGAATCGCTCGGAGCACTCCTGTTGCTGTCCGCCATCGCTAGACAAACCTAAATCAAAGGCGCTTTGACCGCATCAAGCGATTAGGGGAACGGAGCCGATATCAACACGGCTCAATCGGACAACTACTCAGCAACCGCGGCAAGACTGCAATCCGATTTCAATCGCCTCGCCAAACAAGCGTCCGGCTCGTTCTGCATCAGTTTGCCCGCCTAGCTGCATAAGCATCTTTGCTGCCAATACTCGCAGTTTTGTAGGAGCCTGCTCAAAGAACTTCAGTTCCTTCTTCAGAGAACGCGCTTCCATAGCCTTGTTAGACTTTGAAAGGTCCAGCTGGCAGAGTCGCGGATCGTTCTTACAAAATGCCAGAAAGTTGGAAACCGCCGCGGACGGAACCATCTCTCTGATCTCGAGAGCGAGTTTAAGCGACGAGACGGCATGACGGTGACAACCGCGCTTGTACTCCATCGAGGCCATATCGACAAACACGTTGAAGAGCTTGTAGATTCTCGTCCCCATCTGCATACAATTGGCTTTATCCTGCCAAAATTTCCTGATCACATCGGGTGATTTGCACAAGAGAGACCTGATCTCATCCAGCTCCTGCGAGGCATTGTGAAAGTCAAGCTGCGGATCCAAGGTCTTGCAGTGCTCGATTCCAATTTCCGCTTTGCTTGCAACCATGCTAGTTCTCCTCCCGTTTGGAGCCGTGCTCCAGTGTGTCGAGAAACTAACAGCTTCCTGTGACTTTTTTGTGAACCAACTTACTATGCTCGATCGCTAGATGGCAGCTCGCGCAGTTCGTTCGAAGGTCTGTAAAGCGGTAATCTACGGCACTTTCAAGTATCGATTGAAAAATGCAACAACAAACAGGGTACCTTTAGAAGGATAGGGTCTTCGTATTTTCCGCAATCAACGTTGACGCCATCATGCAATTCCTGAAATTGCGCCAGGCAAGAGGTTACACTTGAAGCCACTCGAGGAGATAGACAGTGACAAACTCATTGCAAGAAACTAAGGACACATCGTCAACCGATTCCGCCGCCGCCCTTTTTACACCACTCACCATCCGTGGTGTGACATTTCGCAATCGGATCGGAGTATCTCCGATGTGTCAGTATTCCTCGGTTTGGGGTTCTGCCTCGGATTGGCATCTCGTTCATCTGGGCAGCAGAGCAGTCGGTGGTGCCGGGCTGGTAATGGTTGAAGCGACAGCGGTCGAACCTCGCGGAAGGATCAGTCCGCAAGATATGGGACTCTGGGATGACAAACACATCGATGCGCTGACACGAATCACAAACTTTCTAGAAGACCATGGAGCGGTCTCCGCGATCCAACTGGCACATGCCGGGAGAAAGGCCTGCACACGCCGCCCCTGGGAAGGTGGACAACCAATCAAACGCGAAGAAGGCGCTTGGCTGCCAGCCGGACCGAGCGCAATTCCTTTCGCGGAGGGATATCAGGTTCCGCACGAATTAAGCGAAGAGGAGATTTCCGACATCGTCGAAGAGTTTCGCAAGGCGACTCGCCGAGCAATCGCTGCCGAATTCAAGCTGATCGAGTTGCATGCCGCGCACGGCTACCTCTTACACTCCTTCCTCTCCCCACTTAGCAACAAGCGCACGGACAAGTTCGGTGGCTCACTGGAAAACCGCATGCGGCTTCCGATTCAGATTGCAACTGTCGTTCGCAAAGAGATGCCAGAGCATATGCCCTTGTTCATGCGCATTTCAGCATCAGACTGGACAGAAGGCGGTTGGGACATAGATCAGTCCGTATCGCTATCCAAGAAGTTGAGCCGAGCCGGAGTCGACCTGGTCGATTGCTCATCGGGCGGTCTCGTTGCCCACGCAAAAATCGAGGCGGGTCCTGGTTACCAGGTTCCCTTTGCAGACTCAATCAAACGCGAGGCAGCTATTAAGACAGCTGCAGTCGGAATGATCACCACCGCCCATCAAGCCAACGAAATAATCAAGTCGGACAAAGCCGATCTCATCTTTCTAGCAAGAGAGATGTTGCGAGATCCTTATTGGCCTCTGCACGCCGCAAAAGAGCTCGATTTCAAAATGGAGTGGCCGAAGCAGTACATGCGCGCCCAAACCTAACGGCTCAGGAACACCATCTCACTTTCACTTTTGCCGGCTACTTAGCCTGGCCGACCACACACGGCTCTCCCAGCCCAATCGACTTCTTGCTGAATGGCTCTTCAACGCCATATTGGCCGCCATATTGCACGCCCCTGATCAAACCAAGAATTGAACCGCTGGCAATTCCGTAAGGAATCCCACAAGAGCGAGCCATTACCATGTTCCAGAAACCAGCGCCACCACAGTCATCAAGCACGGTTTCGGTCATACGATGGCTCTCAGAGCGAATGTATTTGGCCATTCGAATAGGCACACCTAATGTGACACCATAAAATACTCCGCCGATTGCCTTTGGCACAGCGGCTACTTTCGATGCCGCTCCACCGTCTGCGCCATCGGCAAATGCCGGAGCCGCAAAAACCAACAAATGAGCGGTCAAAATCACTTCAACCGCCGTTAGTAATCTCATCTTTCCAGCCCCCTTCCGGTCGGAAAACTCAGTAAATTACAAGCATCAGCAGGGATCTCGACCAGCCAGTGCCGCAAGTGGACAGTTTAACACTTACAGTCCCCCAGCAATCCTGTCCTGCAGCTCATCAAGACTACAATCCTCCACCCGGCTGGCAGATCCGGAACAGCCCAGCTGCCAAGAACCCCAAAGGCCCCACTGTTGCTGCAATTTTTGAATTAACCAAGTCACATATTTTCCACAAACTATCTGTAACCTCTCTGCTTGTGGTTTCAGCTCCGTAGGAGTTTTACTAGTGCAAGACATAGACTTAACACCACCGAGGACGGGCGACTTTGATTTAGCGGAAGTCCACAGCGACCCAGCCTCCGATTCGAGAGACAAAGCTTACAACGAAGTGGTTCAGGCGATGGAGCGGCAGAACCAGGCGCTGCTCAAGGCGCTGCACGCGCGAAAGA
>CAZSNX010000553.1:1281-3435 GCA_964607945.1 uncultured Candidatus Obscuribacterales bacterium | reverse complement strand
ACCTTGTATCTCGCCTATCCAGAGACATGATTCCGGATGCTTGGCGAAAAAGACCCGCGGATATTGGCAAAAGCCGAAGCCAATTACTTTGTTGTAGCCGGCTCGGCTGTGAGCCGTTTGGCTGTGTACGCTATGTGTGACTATCTCGGTTGCATTGATAGTCAAGGAAGATTCGTCGGCCAGCTGTCTGGCGAAGGCAAGCAGCTTCGGACTGATGCCGAGCCCTCTGTAGGCGAGGTCGATTGATACGCAGGCGAACTCGCAGTTGTATGGACTGAGGAAATGAACACTCATCCCTCCAGCGACTTGATTGCCGGCGAGCGCCACCACAAACCGTTTGGACGAATTTGCTAAAATGCGGTGCACGCCCTCGACCGAAAAGACATCGGGAGCAGGATAGGCCTCGTGTCCGGGAGCTTTGATGCCGCCGACGCCGAATACGCGCTCGTAAGCGGCAACAATTGCTGGGGCATCGCTGGCGGTGGCAAGTCGAAACGTGCATGGCAATTCGGATTGATCCGGATCCGCTTTTGGGGCGCCCGTTAATCTCGTAATCTCAGCTAGCGGCATCGCTTAAAACCTCCACGAACCGTTCGATCTCTTCCAGTGTGTTGTAGACATGCAGGCTTATCCTGGCAAATTCATCGCTGCCCTTTCGTGAAAGCTGGCAATGGTCGCCTGTGCGCACGAAGATTTCCAAGCTGTCCAGATAGGCAGCCAGGTCGGCCGAATCGAAGCCGCTCAACCGGAAGCTCAAGATGCCATATCCCTTCGTGCAATTACAGGATCCGATGCCTGGAGCGAATTTCACCAACGGCAGCGTCTTAAGTGATTCATGCAGGCGGTGGGTCAGGAAGGAAAGGTGGTGCTCAATCTGCTCGATGCCGACCGACTCGATAAATTCAATAGCTGGCAGCAACGACAGAATCGCCGGCAGATTTAGAGTGCCGCACTCAATCATCCCGGATAGGGTGCTGCGATCGATCATCAAACCGTCCGGGGTGAGCTCTGCAGCGCTCTTGGCTCCAACGCGAACCGGCCAGAGTTGAGCGCGCAGCTCCGGTTTTACCCAGAGCACTCCGCTGCCGTTGGCGGCAAACATCTTATGTCCGGAAAATGCCATGAAATGAGCGTCGAGCTGGCTGACGTCAACGCTAGTATGCCCGATGCTCTGGCTGGCATCAAGTGAGATCAAGACCGGTTCTGGGATGATTTTGCGAAGCTCCGGCAAGTCCATTTCCATGCCGTAAAGGTGATGAACATGCGTGAGCGCGATCAGCCTTGTACGTGGACTCAAACTGTCCGCGATGCTCTTGCGGTCGTAGGTGCCGCTGGGATGCATTTTGAAAGGAACAACGGTGATGCTCTTGCCTTGGCGCTCCAGCAGTTGTTGGAGATTGAACCAGGGCAGGGTGGCAGACTGATGATCCTCAAGGCAAACCATCACCTCATCGCCATCTTTGAGGTTATTGAGCCCCCACATGGTTGCCACTAAATTCAAGCTTTCCGTTGCTCCGCTAGTGAATGCGACATCGTTGGCTGAAGCATTGATAAATCGTGCCACCACCTCTCTGGTTCGGTCTACTCTAGCTGCCAGTTTGGTGGACCAAGAGTAAGCCGCTCGTCCGGAGTTGGCGCATTGGTTCCGGTAGAAATCGGCGATGGTGTCGATCACCTCCGCCGGCTTTTGAGTGCTGGCGGCATTGTCGAAAAACAGTATCTCCGGGTTGTTCAGAATAGCCGGAAAGCGACGGCGAACGCCGGCTGTGTCGAGGACGTGTTCGGGGTCTTTAGACAGCAAGCCGGACTGGCAGCAGGCGACTGCATTGGCCGAATCGATTTGAGCTGTCAGTGTGTTTGTCATCGGAGCGAAGTCCTTTGCGCGCAGTGGCTACTTGACGCCAGCCAACCCTTTCAACTTTCGAGCTGCCGGTTTTCGGGTCGGCTTGCCGGCGTCTCGCCAGGCGACAAAACCGCCAGTCAAGCTCATGCAGTCGATGCCGCGGCCCTTGAAATAGGCGGCGAACCGGCGTGATTGATCGCCAACCGGACAAACAAATAAGACTCGTTGATCCGCTGAAATTGGCAGTCCGGACTCGGACATCTCTTCGAGCAACTCGGCAGGTATGTTGATGGAATTGGCAATGTGAGAAC
>CAZSNX010000553.1:0-1271 GCA_964607945.1 uncultured Candidatus Obscuribacterales bacterium | reverse complement strand
ACGCCAGGCTTCCACGGAGGTCTATTACAAGTGGTTTGGGATCTGCTGCCAGCCATTGTTCTGCTTGGTCCGGAGCCAACTCCGGTGCCTGTGCCAATTCGGCTTCCGAAAGAGTCTTGACGGAGTCTGTTTTGCGGGTAAGCCCGAACAGTTCCGGTCGATACTTCTGAACATACGAAAGATACCATTCGGTACGGTCGCAAACGAGAAAGACTGCATTTTTTCGCTCGGTAAGACCGGCGTCAATAGATTTCAAATAGCGCAGAGCGCCGGCGAAGCTGGCGCCGCCGGTCGGTCCAGACAGCACGCCGCAGTCGCGCACGAGCGAAAGCATTGCATCAAGAGATTCGTCGACGCTTACTTCAATGATATCGTCATAGAAATTGCGATCGAAGAGTCCGACTTCGTGCATTTCATCTGAGTTCCTGATGCCTGGAATGAAGCCGTTTTTCGAACTTACTATGCCGATGTTCTTGAGCGCGGGGTTAGTCTTTTGCAGAAATTGGCCTGTGCCGCGGGTGGAGCCGGTCGTTCCCAGACCGCCCACAAAGTAGTCGACACGCCTTAAGTCTCCGGCAATTTCGGCGCCGGTCATCTCGAAGTGAGCATCGGTGTTCTTTTGATTTGTGTATTGCGAAGTGTGGAAGAACTTGCCCGGCTCGCTGCTCATGATCCTTTCAACAATGAAGAGCGGATCGTTGGGATCGGTGGGGTCGAGACATTGAGATTGTCCTGGCAGTTCTTCAATCTCTGTGCCCAGCAGCTGCAGAATTTGTTTGACCTCGCGCACACGCACTCTGTTTGTCACAATTTTGAATGGAATTTTGTGCATCGAGCAGATCATTTGGATCGCCTTGGCTGTATTGCCGCTCGATGATTCGATCACAGTCTGCGATTTTCTTTTGATCTCTTCGAGACCGTGACGTAGCATGCTCCAAGCCGTCTTGTCCTTGACCGATCCAAACGGGCTGAGCAACTCCAGTTTGGCATAGAGATTGATATTGCGCAGTCCGTGAATCTCTGGGCTGATCTCCAGGAGCGGCGTGTTGCCGATTAGATCGGTAATTTGTTTGACAATCATGGTTACTCCTGCCGGCGGAAGCGGCGCGGCTGATACTGTTCGTCGAGAGACCAGCTGAAACTGTCATTGTCTTTGTAAACTGCTACTTTAGCGGCGGTCGGTTGCATGATTGCCGGGCTGGCGCTGAAGTCCATGAAATATCCTGCCGTATTGGCGAAGACCACGAGATCGCCTGGCTGAGGCGCAGCCG
>CAZSNX010000552.1:0-3437 GCA_964607945.1 uncultured Candidatus Obscuribacterales bacterium | reverse complement strand
TTCTTCTTCTTCTTTGGTAAACAGATCTTCGAATTGGTGCCACCAGTCCGCTGCTGAATTGCTTCGCACCTGTCGCCTGAGTCGCTCAGCTCGAAGAGCTTTTTCGCGCGGGCTCATCAAGAGAGCGCGGTGAACCGTATCGGCTATTTGTTCAGGACGATCCGGCTCCGCCAGTAGGCAGAATGAACCAAGCTCGCTCCAGACCCCAGCTCCCCGGGAGAGTGCCAGAACTCCGGGCTCATCTCCCTGGCAGGCGACAAATTCTTTGGCCGTCAGATTGAGTCCATCCCGAACCGATGTTACAAGCATCACGGCAGCATCGCGATAGAGAATTGACAACTGCGCGCTTGATACGGATTCTAGGATCGTGTTGAGCGGTTGCCAGAGATCGTTTCCCCAGCGCGCGTTGATCCGATTCGATAGAGTCTGCATTTCATGCCAGTAATCATCGAATGCTGCGATGCCGGCTCTGGTTCTGCCGCAGATCTGCACGAAGCTGACCTGTCCGCGCCAATGTGGTTGGGTCTCGAAAAAGTGGTTGATTGCTTTCAGTCTGGGTACAATTCCCTTCGTGTAGTCCGCTCGATCGACTGACAACACGTAGGGAGTGTTAGGGCCATGCACACTTTTCGCTTCAATATTAGATAGACTTTCCCAAAACTGAAAGTCGATGCCTAGTGGCGCAGCTAGAAGTTGGGAGCGTTTCGGGTGTACTGGTGTGTACGCTCGGTCCGAGTAGCGGCTGTGCCAGCGGTGCCCCGTGCGTGCAGAAGAGGTAATTTTCAACTGTCTGGTGTCGCATTGTGAGCTGGGCACGTACTTATTTACAAAGCAGAGGAAATTGTGAGCATACTCATCGGTGTGAAAACCGATGTGATTGCAGTTCACCATCGCTCTTGCGACCTCTACAATTGCCGGTACGTACTCGGCTGGCACGGTTCTTGGCCAGGGAATGTGCCAAAAGATCGCCATTTGTCTGCCGGGGTCCCTTCTCAAAGACAAAGGTAGAAGAGCAAGCTGGTAGTCGTGAATAAAGCAATCGTCTAAATTCCGGCTAGTGGATGCAAGCATCGCTCGTCCTAGCAGCGAATTGAACCGACGATACTGCATGTGGTCGTTTTCACGATACACTGCGAGTTCGGACAGATCATGCATAATAGGCCAAAGAAATTCATTGCAGTAGCGGTAATGATCCTCGATTAAACCGGGATCTAACCTGACGATCGCTTCTGAATCGGAAACGGTGTCGTGAGATATGGACAAAACATTATCGTCAATATGCCACCAGTTTTGATCGCTAGTCGCGTGTTTGTCCCACGTGACTGAAAGTGCGCTGGACAGTCCACCGGCTTTGCCGGGACCACGGTAAGAGATTAGGTTCATATGTCGGTTGCCTCTATATTGCATTCTAGAAAAGACAATGTGCAAATAGTGTGCAGATCGAAAATGGCATCGCCGGCAGTATTAATGTTGGTCTGAGAGGCTGCCCGATAAATGAATGGCAGAGCTGCTGGAATGCCTTGCAGTCGGCAGTTTGTGAGTTTGGTGAATGAGAGAAATACTTTCGCGGAGAAATCAGGAAACGCCGCGGACTGGGAACATTTTGTCTCATAAGTCGTCACGTGAGTTGTTGATTATGAACAAAGCGCGCCTGTTAGTGTAGACAAAAGTCGAACTGTCGGAGCGGTTTGAAAGCCTGCGCGGAAGCGCGGAGGTTCTTGAGCGAGGTTCTAACAATGAGGATCAACAAAGTCAGATGTGCCGAATATGGCAGCAGTCCTAAGCCGATTTTCTTTGAGTTGGAGTCAAAGGATATGTCGGTAGATGAATATGCCGAGCTGAGATTCCTCAGTGAATTGTGCGGACTGCTAGATGGATGCCATAACCAATTTAAACCGTCCAAGGATAAATCAGGACTTTTCGTAGCTCTCGAAACGGAGAGCGGCCTGAAGAGCGCCCATTATGGCGGGGATTTGACTGAGGAAACCGCCGAGTTGGTTGATTTTATAAAAGGATTGCGACAAGCTCACGCGTTTCAAACGCAAAATGTCGGTTACTGGAACAACTTGCCGGGAGCGTCCTCGTTCTCTGAAGGGACTTATCCGAAGCACTAAGGGAGGATTTGATATGTTGGACTGTCGACAAATGACGGCCACGTTTGCCATGGTTGTTTGCTGCTTTCAATTGATGCAGCCTGCGTTCGCCCAAACAACGGTACTAACTGGTAAGGCGAGCAAAACAACTATCCGTCCGCTGCAGGGGCAACAGGCTATCTACGATTATCGAGCTCCGCAAAAGGTCTATGTGCAGAGGCCTGTTACCAGAACTATCTACGTTCAAGACAATCGCACGTTCTTTCAACGCCATCCCAAGGTGAAAGCAGCTACAGTCGGTGCCGGAGTTGGTACTGCTGCGGGAGCGATCACAGGACTCGTCAGTGGTCGGGGCGTCGTTCGTGGTGCGGCAATCGGTGCGGGCACCGGTGCTGGTGTCGGGCTTATTCATTCGAGCCGAACTATGAAGAGGCACCCGATCATCAAGGACACGGCGATGAAATCATTGGCCGGTCTTGGCATCGGGGCTGCGGCCAGTCATGGCAGCAGAAGGGCATTCCAGGGTGCAGGTGTGGGCGCGGCTGTCGGGCTGGGTGTCGGGCTGCTGAAGCATGGTCTGAAGTAACGATAAGTGGAACTGTAATCACGTATCTCTCAGGAGTATTAAAATGCTAACCAATAATAGACTCTCACTGGCATTGGCTGGTGTTTCGTTCGTAGCGCTTGCACTGGCCGGATGTGGAAGCAGTGATGTATCGAAATTGAGTTCGGATGTTACCAATGAATGTAAGAAGAACAATTTTTCCGCTGCTGAGAAAATGGTTGATCAGGCGTTGCAGAATGCCGAAAAGAAGAAACCACAACAAAGTCCTGAAGTCGCTTCTATTTTGACGCTGCAAGGAGATCTCTACACCAAAGAAGGAAAGTTGACCGAAGCGGCCCAAAGTTATAAGCGTGCAGTGGATGTCAGAAAGGATGCGATGAAGCCGGAGTTGCTGGCACTGAGCAAAAGTCTAAATGGTCTTGGCACCGTATATACCGAGCAAGGTAAATTGCCGGCTGCCGGCGAACTTTTGCAACAGTCGTTGGCTATCCGAGAGGACAATTTACCTGCCGGCAGCATCGAGATCGCCGAGAGCGAAAATAGCGTGGCGAGATTCTTGTTTGAATCAGGAAATCATGCGGGCGCAGAGGCACTCTTTAAGGAGTCGCTTGAGGATTACGAGCGCGCAGCTGGAGTAGACAGTGCCGAAGCTGCAAATGTGCGAAATAATCTTGCCAGCCTTTATCTGGCTGATGGACGATACACACAGGCGGAACCACTACTTAAATGGTCTGTGAACGTGTTTGAGAAAAGGTCAGGAGCAGATAGCGTCGAGTTGG
>CAZSNX010000551.1:0-3440 GCA_964607945.1 uncultured Candidatus Obscuribacterales bacterium | reverse complement strand
TTTCTTGTCGACTTGAGCGCGGTTGGAACCAATGAGCCGACTGGTGCAAATATGATTGCGGCGTCTAAGAATTCAGGGGGAGCCTGGTCGGAACCACCAGACCATTCAGCACCCAGTGACTTGGCAAACTCTTGCCCCTTTTCGTCACCAGGTCTTGTGAAGGCGAATACTCGGCGTCCCTGGTGCCGTGCAAGTTGAATCACAATGTGAGCTGCTGCTCCGAATCCATATAAGCCAAGCGATCTGGCCTTGCCGGCGAAGTTAAGAGACCGCCAGCCGATTAATCCTGCGCATAAAAGCGGAGCGGTAGTCACATCCGAGCATTCATCAGGCAAAGGAATGCAGAAGTCAGCATTGGCAATTGTGTATTGAGCATAGCCTCCGTTGCGCATATAGCCTGTGAAAACTGCCGAGTCGCAAAGGTTTTCCTTCTCTTCAAGGCAGTATCGGCAATTCCCGCATGTCTCAGCGAGCCAGGGGACACCAACTTTCTGACCGACCGATAGACCGGTAGAACCGGCTCCAAGTTTCTCTATTGTTCCAACTATTTCGTGTCCGGGCACAATCGGCAGGTACTTCTGCGGCAACTCACCATCCACGACGTGTAAGTCTGTGCGGCAGACGCCGCACGCCTTGACTCTCAATAGAATCTCGCCTGGTCCTGGTTCAGGAATTGGCCACTCACGTTCGACCAGCCCGCTGCCGGGAGATTCAAGCACCATCGCTTGCATTGCGATACCTCGCTGCTATTGTCAATCTATTGTCCTATCTTGAGAACGAGGCTGGGCGGCTGCAAGTTCCGCGCCAAGCGCACCCGATAGACTTGCAGGCATACCAGCAACTAGGCGCTCCGGTAGAACAGTTAATGAGCTAAACTAACTATTGACTGCAGATTATCAATTGACCACCATTTTGCCACTCTAAACAAGGGAAGTTTAGCGACCGGCTATGCAACAGGCTACTGATTCGAATCCAACTTCAGATGCAGTTCAGGACTTCGTCAGAAAGGCGAAGCCTAAGGTCGGCAGGGCGCTTGTCGATTTGGCCTTGTGGTCTTGGGGAATGCTGGCCCTGGGTGTCGGTGTTTATGCCGCCTGCCCAAATGTTTTCACGTTCGCTTTTGCGTTTTTGGTGGTGACTTCAAGAATGGGAGCAGCGCTTGCTCTCGGGCACGAGGCTCAACATTCAGCACTGTTGCCAAACAAGAAGTGGAATGATCTTGTTGGCGCCTGGCTGTGCGCATATCCGATGGGATCAATTTTTGGATCTTCCCGGGCTGTCCACATGGCGCATCACAAACTGCTCAATACCGATGAAGATCCAGATCGCGGATTTCACCGAGAAGACGACAAGAGCACGCCACGCCAATTCGTAATGCACTTTGCTCGACTGGTCTTTGGTGGTCAGCTCTGGACATCGATTATCGTTAACGGATTTCTTCGTCCGCTCGGTAAAGCTCCTGCAGCGAGCGGACAAAACGTTGTTGTCGTTAGTCGCCGTGGTTATCCGGAGATTCTCAATCTAGTGCCGGTGCAAGCAGCAATATTCGCCACTCTCTGGTTGGTGTCAGGTCAATGGTGGCTTTACTTCGCGCTCTGGCTTGGTCCAATTTTTACGCTTGGCACTTTTCTTGGATTTCTGCGTGGTTTTGTCGATCATGCCAAATTGGTTTCGGATGAAGATGGCGGCGCCAAGGCGAGACTTTGCACCGTTTTGCATGTGAGTTTAATCGATCGGCTCTTTCTAGCCTCATTCGATTTTAACTACCATGGCGAGCACCATATGTTCCCTTCGGTCCCGCATTATTATCTTCCGGAATTACACAAGCTGATTCAGAAAGACGAGTATTACCGGAGTCAGTACGGGCTGCGCGAGAGCTATAGCAAGTTTCTATCTGATTATTGGCGCCAGATATCGATGACTTCAAGCTCTGTAGCGATTGATGTTTAGTCGTTTGTGCGTGGCCCAGCAAGAGACTTTGTCGATTCAATGAAATTGTCTTTGGCGACTGACACGAGCAATAAGGCCTTTTCATTCAAGTGAGAAGTCAAAATGGTTCAATAAAATTGGGTTGATGCAAACATTAATTCGGCTTTTCAAGAACGACTTGAAGGCTGTACATTTGAATCAGAGATCAATTCGTAGAATAACTATGTGAGGAGGTGATCGGAATTGTGCATTAGCGGATGGCTTCCTTCCAGCTGAAAATCTATCTTGACCGGGAGTTGCTCGGTCACTGTTCCAATTTCGATCGCCCTGCTTCGCTGAAATCTGATTCGTTTGAATTGACGAAAAACCCAGCGTTTGAGTAGAAGCAGAAATGCGGGGATGTTTCGTCACTGGTTGTGGCGCACGGTCTGCAAAACCGTCGAAGTGACGGCCATAGTCGTTACTTGGGGGTTCGAGTCCCTCACATTCCCTCCAATTCTTGATTCATAGTAGCCAGCTGTCTGATTGTTTGGATGTAGTACTTCGATGCATGCTTCCGATGCGGTGCTGGAAGGACTCTGTTGTTCCAAGCTTGCCGTAAGGTACAGAGACGATAGTATTATTAATGCCATGAAGTCATCAATAAAGACTGTGCCTGTGTTGGCCTGCAATTGTTGTAGTTCGTCAGAGCAGGAGTTTGTAACCACAGGCAAAGAGCACGAATACAACAACAGCACGGACGACACATTTACCGTGGTTCGCTGTGTCGACTGTGGATTGTGTTATTTGAATCCGCGTCCTGATGTTTCAGAGCTTGGCACGATTTATCCGCCCAATTACTATTCATATGGGCAGCAGAAGCTAAAGGAAGAGGCAAATCCGAACTCCTTGCTCCATCGCATCCGGTATAAGGGATTTCGAGCAAAAATAAGCCAGGGATTGAGTTTTGCTCCCAAGAATGATCCCGTCAGAGTGCTTGATATAGGATGCGGTGACGGGCACACTCTCAATCTCTATCGTGAGGTGGAAGGCATAAATGTCGAGACGCATGGAGTGGACTTTAATGTCGATGCTGTCTCAAAAGCCGCCTCGGAAGGTCACAAGACATACGCCGGACGATTTGAGGACGTCGGCTTGCCGGAGAATTATTTCGATCTGGTTATAGCCAGCCACGTGATAGAGCACGTTGCAGATCCCAAGGGATTTGCTGAGCGAGTGCACAAAATTCTTCGATCCGGCGGTATCTTTTGGTTCGAGACTCCCAATATCGGTTCAGTCGATGCGAAAGTCTTTCGACACCACCATTGGGGTGCCTATCATTTTCCCCGCCACTGGTACTACTTCGATCGGCGGTCGATTGAGAAGTTGGCTGAATTGACTGGTTTTGAGCTAGTCCATCTGGATTTCTATCCGAATGCCATTTTTTGGTTTTGGACGTTTCACTCAATGATCCTCGCTGTCAACCCCAAACTCAGGTGGTTAGCCGACAGGTTGTTTCCTCCTGTCGACTT
>CAZSNX010000550.1:0-3443 GCA_964607945.1 uncultured Candidatus Obscuribacterales bacterium | reverse complement strand
GGTTCTCTTCAAGTGTCTTAGCAGAGAATCCCGGCTATCAGATTGTGCGGCTGACATCAGGCAAACAGATCAAACTATTGGGTATCAATCCTGGTGCTGCAGCCGGTGGACAGGCAAAGGCTCTGACCTTGCGATACCAGACCGACAAGAACATGAGCGACAAAAAGGAGATCGCTGCAGAAGCGGATGATGTTTGGGATATGTTCAAAGTCGAAGTGGAGAAGAACAACTTAAGTGGTGCAGTCATTTCCGTTCTGTCGCAGCCGCTTGGTGCAGGCAAGTTCAACCAGCAGTACGACTTTGTTCTGATTAAGGATGGGACAGGTCGGTGGCAGTGTTTCAATGACGATGTAGTCGGTGTCGGGACACCGGCAAAGGTTGCTTATCGCCAGGGATTGAATCTTATGAAACAGGGCAATGTGAATGGTGCATTGGCCATGTTCGACAAATGCATTTCACTTGATGCTCAGTATGGACCGGCTTATATCGATCGTGGTGCCGCATATTTACAGCTTAATCAGCCGGAAAAGGCGGTTAATGACAGTAATTTGGCGCTGAATCTTCTTCCGGACAACAGTGGTGTTTACTGCAATCGCGGCATTGCCTACTGGAAGCTTAACCAGCGACAGAAAGCTCTGGAAGATTTCAGCAAGGTAATCAGTCTCAGCCCTGACGATCACCTTGGTTATATGAATCGCGGTGCTGCTCTGGTTGAACTTGGACAATACGAGAATGGTATTGCCGACTTAACCAAGGCGATTGGAATTAATCCGAAGGTTGCTCGTCCATATCACAACCGATCGGTTGCCTATGACAAGCTTGCTGAAAGAGACAGGCAGGCGGCAGCAGACCTTGGACATCGGGGAGTTCAGGCGGCCATGGCCGGAGGAACTCACTGACGCAGTATTCGTATTCGATCTTGATCGATGGTGCAGACGGGCACCGTCTGTGGGGCGCGAAGGAGCAATCGATGTTCAGAAAATTGGCTAGAACAATGTTGAGTTCGACGGTGGGGATCTGTAGCGTCGTTTCCATGACGGTTAGCGAACAAAGATTGCTGCCGGCAGCTCTGGCGGATAGCACTGATTTTGACTCACCCGAGCAAAGCGAGCCATTTGAATCATCCGGCTCATCCTCCGGCCATTCAACCCCACCAAGACTTCCGTCTGTGTCCAAGGCAGAGTCTAGAACCGCTAGTTTGGAGCCTGTGCCATCGACTGGGGGATCGACTTCGAAGGTGGATTCGGCATTAAGGGGGGCACTCGACTCAGAACTCGATGAGGATCCGCCGATTAGGGCTGTCGCACCGCCGGCACATACTGCTCCAATTCGCTCGACCGTGCAAAGCGCGCCAGCTGCCAAGAAGAGCTCGGCGATAGCCTCGCGTGCGACAGCAGTTAAGAAGGTAGCTACGGTGCCCCGCGAGCAGCCTGAGCAGAAAGGCGGCATGCTAAGCAGAATTGTCGGCTCGATCCTTGTGGTTCCACAAAGTATTTATCATCACTCGATCAATGAGTTTCACGTCGGGCTCAAAGATTTAACCAATGATTCGTCCAATCCCTGTTTGGTCATCCCCGCAGCCATGATTACCGCACCGTTTTCGGTGGCAGCCGGGTGTGTGGAGGGAGCTGCCTCTGCGTTGCATCTTGGCGGTGAGTCCGATTCTGAGTCGACGGCCGCAACGAGTGGTACCAAAAGGGTCGCTGCTAGAAAGACGAGCGCATCGGCAGGACAGTAATAAGACCTAAGGGATGGGCGATCGCTGTCAGTTCTGTTCTAACTTCATCGAGAACCGGCTTGTTATGCAATTTCGCTGCAAGCCGGTTTGTGTTTGGGCTGCGCCGGTTGTCACCATCGGTGACACTGCTGTGACCGCTCTTAAATGACGTCTTTTCGACGGCACCAACTATTCAATGAAGTCGGCTCTGCTCATGACGATAGTTACGTGCGTGATCCTTGGACGAGACTATTGATGGTCTTGCTCGTTGGAGAATTCACTACTGCTGATACCACAAAGAATTGCCTGTCCGGTGCAAATCCGGATGATTGGCGACTTTGGAAGCGGTGCCGTAACCCCACGGTGACAAGAAGAATCGAATGGAAATCATCGAGTGCGATACCACAGATGATGCCCATAGATTAGCATTATCGGACTTTGGCGCTGGTTGCGGTGTCACATAATCTCCGCTCCTATGCAGGAGAAAATTTCTTCTATGGCAAGCAGGGCAATGAATCGGTGCTGCTTGGCAGGAGGTGGGGTGGTATCGTTTGTTATAATTTCAGCACCATATTGGATATCGATTGTGGTGCTCTTTGAGATAAAAGTGGTGGTGCGTCGATATCGAGGCTGGTGGGTAAGTGGGCTGGTCGCCCTCTAGAAAGCGAAATCGCAGTTAGTCAACTCGAAAAGCCGGGCAGACGCCCAACCATTACCTAAAGCCTCGTCGGCGAGGCACAAAATATTACTCAGCTCGCTCCGCGTTGTAACACATGGGGGATAGATGTCACACACTCGAATAAGGCCAGTTATAAACGTCCTGGTAGCCAGCTCTGTCTTGCTGGGGTCTAACCCGGTGTACGCCGGACAGACACTGAGTTCAGTAGCTAACGGCAACCCAGCTGACAGTATTCAGGGCCCAGCTGGTTTCGGTACGGCCACTGGTGCTTCAAGTACTGCTATCGGTTTTGGGAGTGTAGCCAATACCATTGGTGCGACCGGTTATGGAGCGGGTAGCAATGCCACTGGTGCTGAAGCGACGGCGCTCGGCTTTAACACCGTAGCGTCCGGTACCGCTGCAACGGCGGTCGGCTTTGGTGCTAATGCCACCCAAGAGCTCGCGACTGCCACGGGGCTTACAAGCAGAGCCACGGCGATAAACACTAGCGCCTATGGCGGGCTGGCGAATGCCTCTGGGGCTAACGCGACGGCAATCGGGCACCGCACGGTAGCATCGGGCACTAACTCTTTTGCTGCCGGCATCGGCAACAATGGAGCGACATTTGGGGCGCTTAACGACAACACAGTAGCGATCGGCTCCAATGCTTCGGCAACCGGATTTAACACAGTATCGGTTGGTCCGGACAGCATGGCGACCGCGGTCGGAGCTAATGCCTTCGGTACCAACGCGCAGGCGACTTTCGCTAACAGTACTGCAGTCGGCAATTCCACGCAGGCTCAAAATGACCGCACGACTGCCGTCGGTTTGTTCGCCAGGGCTGATGGTTTTTCCGGCACGGCTGTCGGTGACGTTGCTAGAGCGGCAGGAACTAACAGCTCGGCGTACGGGCGCAATGCTAGTGCCTTCGGGAATAACAGTACTGCTGTCGGTGCTGACAGCTCGACCAGCGCCAATGCTGCAACCGCGGTCGGTAATCAGACGACCGCATCAGGGGCAAACAGTTCTGCGTTTGGAGATCGCAGTGTCGCGACAGGCACTAACAGC
>CAZSNX010000549.1:283-3446 GCA_964607945.1 uncultured Candidatus Obscuribacterales bacterium | reverse complement strand
GGTCGTCTTTACAGGTTGCTTGATGCTGAAAGAAAACCCCCCCATGAAGATAAAAGCCGTGCTGTTGCTAGCACCGTTCCTCCTTTTACTAAGCGGTTGCACTCAACAAGTCAGTCTTAAGGGTTCCGAGCAAGAGCTCGCTCAAAGGAACGTGACCGAATCGAAGGCGATCCTTTATCCCGATGACAGACCGTCAATTCCGGACGGCAAAGCCGTTTGGGTCAAAATGAATTGTGCCGAGTGTCATGGCACTGATGGCCAACCAGTGGCAGGCAAGGCGACCGTAGCCTTGAATAACCTGGCATATATGGACAAGCAGAAGCCGGTCGAGCAGTACGCATTTCTGACCTACGGGAAAGAAGGCTCGAGCCATCCGGTGCTGAAAGACAAGCTAAGCACGCGCGAGATTTGGAACCTGACTTTTTACACCCGTTCTCTGGCGATCACTCCGCTTACTCAAGCCGAGTGGGAGCAGGTCGATCCGATCTTCGGTTCGAACTGCGCCGTTTGTCACGGGAAGAAGGGATTCGGCGACGGACCGCCCGCTCATAACATGGAGCCGGTGCCGGCCAATTTCCACCAATTCAATCGCTTTTTCGATCGTGACGACTTTACATTGTTTGACCATATTGCCAATGGGATAAACAACGATCAAGGCAAACCGACATTTTCCGGCATGCCTAATTTCAAAGGCAAAGAAGATAAACAGAAAAATGTGAAGTTTGACGACGCCTACATGCGCAAGCTAGTACAGTATGTCCGACAGTTTCACTCGAGTATCGACCCGACTTTAGCTCAGGCGGATTCTGCGAAGAAACAGTAAATTGGAGTTGGACACTTAAGGATCACACAGGATGGAAAGACCATGACAGAGGGTGCATCAAGAAGATTAGCGTTAAAGGTATTGGCCTCAATTCCTTTGGCCTTCACTTTTGGGCTCGTAGCCTCGCCCATGCTGCGCTTCCTAAGGCCGACGATCGGTCCTTTGGACTTGCTTGCGCCGTCAGATCAACCCAAACCGAAGAAGGAAGTCACATTCAAGGAGACCGATTTCCCGGATGAATGGACTTGCGTGCCGTTCACCTTCGAGCAGACATACAAGGAATACAATCCGGAAGGTATGGAAGTTCGTAAAGTACCTGGCTTTGCAGTCAAGCTGCCGACTGGCGACGTGGTTGCTTACAGCCGGATCTGCCCGCACCTGGGATGCATATTCAATTTCGTCAAGGATTCGTCTGAGATCGCCAAAGGCTATAACTATGCCAGCGCGACTCGACCGATGTTCTGCTGTCCTTGCCACTTGAGCGTCTACGACATATTGAACGGCGGAAAGGTTGTCAGCGGACCGGCGCCTAGACCGCCGAGAAGCTTCACTATCAAGAAATCAGGCGATACGTATACCGTTGCATCATTGGAGGCTGGGGGCATTGCCTAGTACAAGTCAAGCAGGGGTTATGGGTTCCATTACTGCGGCCGGCGATTGGCTTAAAACCCGGTTCGGTAATATAGACATTTTCGACGAGCATTATCAAAACGAGGCAAAGACAAATCCGTTCTATGCTCTCGGGCCGATCTTCTACTTCGTCTGGTTTGTCGTAATGTTCACCGGACTAGTCTTGATTATGTGGTACATCCCCACTAAAGCTGGTGCATACGACTCCATTTTGAAGATCACCCACCATATTCCGTTTGGCGGTTTGATTCGAGGCATGCACAAATACGGCGCGGATGCCATGATCATCGCCGCCACCATGCGTATGTATCGCATGTTCATTTGTGCTGACTACAAGCCCGGTAAAGAGTTCAATATTGCCATCGGGCTGATTACTATTTTGCTTTCGCTGTATTCCGGATTGACCGGATATCTCTTGATTTGGAACCAGCGCGCGTTTTGGGCTACAAAGGTATTTGCCACCTTCCCAACTTACATGGATCAATTTCCTGTGATGGGAGATTTCTATCTGCCCTTGGTGAAGTCTTTGCATCTCGGTTGGAACACAGCTGAGTTCTTGCTGGGTGCCGGTGGTGCTATCACTCAAGAGACGATTACCAGATTCTTCTCGATTCACTTGGCATTCTCATTGATACCGCTTATTTTCGTTGAGCTTTACTTCTATAAGAATGCTTACACACGCATGCCGCTCAATTGGCCGAAACGACTGATCCTTCTTTCCATGTTGGTAATCGTTGCCGTTGTGTTGCCTGCTGCCATCGGTGGACGCTCCAATCCAGACGTCACCCCGCTGCCGATTCTTTCTGACTGGTACTTCCTGGGCCTGTATCAGATGTACAAGTATCTGGAACCGGTCGTGGCAACAGAAATAACCATCTTCATTCCGCTGACCGTTGTTGCCTTGCCATTCTTGGACGTCGCAATTACCGGGCCGGAAAAGGACTGGAAAAAACGGCCATTCGTATTCATGGTTACGCTCATGGGAGCGGCAAACTGGATAGTCTTCTCTTACCTGATTATTGTCAATATTGCCAACATTCACTACGATCCGCCCTACTGGCGCGACTTCCTCTGGTTGCCGGTCAACGTCGGTGTAGTCTGGCAGTGCTTGCAATTCTTAAAGGCCACCGATGTGCGAGAACGTCTGAAGAATGCCAGCGGAGCCATTGTGATGGGCTGGGTCTGCTTGGTTCAGGGCGCCTTGGCGATCGTCTATTACTTCATGGCTAAGACCGAACTGGCGATGGACCCGATGGCTCACCAATTTGTGTACCAGTTGGTGCGAGGATTTATTCCGAACGCCTCGCAGCTGGAGGAGCTCTGTCGCAAGCTGGTGCCGGCTACTTCTTATACGTCATTGCCGTACAACCAGACTTTCATGCAGATAGCTGAAGGGCAGAAGGGTGCGTCGATGGCGTTAATCGATCAGCTGAAGCAAGCCTGTGCCCAGAGCACGCCGCTTGATTTTGTGGTCAAGTTGATTCCGACCTTTACTCCGGACCATCCGCAGTACCTCAGTCTCACTGACTTCATGGTGACCAATCGCTGGATGCATGACTATTGCATGTTTGCCGACAGAATGAACGCATCGCTCAACTTGCCTAGCCCGAACGTGCTTAATGGTCAGCCGATGCCTTATCCGTTGCCGATTCCTGAATTGGATTGGGGCTGGATGGCCGGTGCATTTTTAGTCGCCGGGTTTGCCTTCTA
>CAZSNX010000549.1:0-273 GCA_964607945.1 uncultured Candidatus Obscuribacterales bacterium | reverse complement strand
CGGGAAGCGCTGGGTCGGTCCGGTGCCGAGCAGCAGGATCTGCACCGGCAGTGCCGCAAGCGACATAACGGAGAACTAAATGGCAGCTTCCTGCAACTACGATCAAAAGGTGCATTGGGTAGCCAAAGTCGGAGCCTTTGCAGGTTCGGTGCTCTCCTTATCCTGGTTTTTCGCAGGATGGCGGCAGGTACATGAAGCCTCAACGGTGGCCAACTGGATGCTCCTTGCTGCCGGCGTGTTGGTAACAGCATTGCTGGTCACATTGCAGGGCTA
>CAZSNX010000548.1:0-3448 GCA_964607945.1 uncultured Candidatus Obscuribacterales bacterium | reverse complement strand
ACGCCAGGCAGCGCGCGCTGAAAGTTCCGGCCAAGAAAGTCGAGATTGTCAAAGCTGAGTTGGGTGATTATGCCGGTGTAATCGGAGCCGCTCTCATGGTCAAAGAGCGAGTAGGCGTAGTCTCTCGTTGATGCCGTAGCCGATTCACAAAACTGTCACAACTCCGTCACGTCTCCGTCACGAATGCGCCGGACAATGGTCATGTGAGAGCCGTTTCAACGCGAAGCGAGGGGAAACATGGTTGCTCAGGTGGAAAGTGGACGATATCCGGTTCTCGTCATCGACAATGATCTCGGTGAGGAGTTTGAATCAAGCACTTCCGTGCTGCTTACTCGCGTGCTCTATGCCGGTACCGCATTGTTCGGGGTGCTGTTCGTAGCCGACGCTTTATACCTGGCATTCCGCCTTTGCACCGGCCACTAAGCCAAACTTTGAACCTTGCCTGGTTCCACGGCAAGCCAACTCCGCATCAATCCTGTCGTGCACCAGGCTCTTGTTGAACGACCACGCTGGTGCGATCAGCTCATCTTTTGGTCCTTCAGCAACCAGGCGCATTACGATCATCTCCGGCGGGAGCATCTCCAGTGCATCGGCTACCAATTGCACGTACTCTTCACACTCCAACAGCGGTAGCTGCCCAGCTTTGAAATCGGCTTCCATCGGTGTGCCCTTATACACGCAGAGCTGGTGAATCTTAATTGCATCCACTCCGCATGAGGCAACCTGCCGTACCGACTCCATCATTTCTTGCCTGCCTTCTCCAGGCAGCCCGAAAATGAGGTGAGTTGCAACCTTGAGCCCGCGAGCTTTGACGCGTTTGACTGCGTCGAAAAATTCTTCTGCGCTGTGTCCCCGATTGATTAAGTCCAGTGTGCGATTGAATACAGATTGCAGTCCGAGCTCAAGCCACACGAAGGTACGGGAATCATACTCAGCCAGAAGGTCCAGCACATTGTCCGGCACGCAATCGGGGCGGGTGCCGATAATCAGTCCGGAGACGTAAGGATTCTCCAAAGCAGCGTCGTAAATGCTCTTGAGAGCTGCTTCCGGAGCATAAGTATTCGAGAATGCCTGAAAGTAGGCAAGAAACTTCTCTGCCTTGTAACGCCGGCGAATTCGCTCGATGCCGGTCGCCAGCTGTTCTTTGACCGACAGCTCGGCCTTGATTGTCGGCGCGCCTGAGCCTCTGTCGTCGCAGAAAGTGCAGCCGCCGAAGGCACGAGAGCCGTCCCGGTTCGGGCAAGTGAAGCCGGCGTCAATCGGAACTCGATAGACGCGCGCACCGAAAGTTTCGGCGAGGTACTTGTTGAAGGTCCGATAAGGGTGGTCCATTGAGCTGACTTCGTGCCACGGGAGTTAAATATCTTACTATGAGTTGCCATGAAGATCTTTCGGCGCAGCTGACAGCCTGTTAATAGAGGCGAAGAAAGTAGCTCTATCGCTTAATCTCATTGGTGTGGGCTGAGCGGTCTGGAACGTAATGCTTGGAAGGATGGCTATTGATTTGGTTCTTCACAGACTCGTTAACATCAACTTCGGAAGAAGTGCACGCCGAACTCCCGGAAAGCTCACGACAGGAGGGATACACCGAGTTGATAAGCGTTAGCGCTAATATTTCCTCCAAGTTGACAGCGTTTGGCGCTGCTTGTTAGTATGACCATTCGCTGGCCTTTGTTCTAAGACACGCTTTATGCCCCCATCGTCTAGAGGCCTAGGACACCTCCCTTTCACGGAGGTAACGGGGATTCGAATTCCCCTGGGGGTAAGTTTTTTGGATCGGCGCTAAATTTGGTCATGTTCTTGGGAGAACCTGGGTGCATGGTCAGAATCTTTACGTAATGACCTGCGCCATCAATTTCCAATGTCGGGAATGGTTAGTCCTTCGCGTACCAACCATGAGGTCGGATGTTCGAGCCCTCCTGGGTGTCTTGTGTCCGAATGTCCCTGCCTATCGCCCGGTAAAGTGAGATCAGCTCGTGATTAACCGCCAATCCAGCCCTGACTTGAGCTTGCTGAATCCGCTTCTTCAGTCATGTCAGGAGGGACTCATATCCAGCCATGGTTTGTGGAAGCTTCTTTCCAACCATAATCAATTATGCTGACCAGTTTGAACAAAGTATAGCCGTTCCTAAAGCACCAGACATGCCCGATAATTGAATTCCTTGTTTATCGCATCTTGCGACTAACACTCAATTCCGGTCCTTGGTTTTACAGATGCTAAAGCAATTCCATCGATTACGCCAATCATTCTTCTATAGGTGACGAAATTGGCAACTGGACCCTGGGCGTGTTTTTGTGGTGTTGCTGTTTTTCGCCGGGTGCGGATTAGTTTATTGTGTTGTGGATCTATCAATAACGCTGTCGGAAAGCTGTAAATCGACGGGTGTGGACTCGACGTATCTACCTGAGCCAAATAGACGATGGATATTATTTCTCAATCCAGCAGTCTCCTTCAACCATTTCTTGGCCTATCGTGGTGATTATGGTTTTTGACCTGCTACTGAGGAGAATATGAAAAAGGTACAGGACTTGTTGCGGCTTTCGAGCAAGAGGGAAGCTGCTAAATAAAGCTACTTCATTTGCTGTGCCGAGTGGATTGGTCCTCAGTTGCTGGACGACTCATGCCAATCTAAGATAAATGTTCATTGCGATTGTGATTCGTGGAATATGAAACGTGAAAAGCGATCGATCTTAGTGGCTAATCGTTAGAAATTGAAGTGGGGCCGACGGACAAAAATATGGAATTCGATTCCTGCTTCGCTCATAGAGGATTACGACTGATAGTCAGTTTAGACAATGATACGGCAGCTTATACGAAGCGCATGTGCGTTGTGCTGATTTTTTCAATTCTCTTTGATCTCTCCTCTGCCTTCGCAACAGTGGAACAATCAAGGCTTAAGGGTATTGCTGAATACAAAGCCGGCAACTATCCTCAGTCTGAGGAAGTTCTAAAGGGAACCATTGCCGATGCCGAGCGCAGCGAACCTGGCATAGTAGCCGAGCTTTTGTTGGACCTGGCAAATGTGTACCAGAAGGTTGGACGATTTGCCGAAGCGAGAAGCTGCTTGCGGAAAGCTATCGAACGTATCAAGAAGACGGAGGGGGAGAACAGCTTAAAACTGGTGTTTCCAATGAATAGATTTATGGAGATGCTTGAGACAAGGGAGGACCGCAGTGCAGCAGCTGCCATGTGTAAGGAAGGTTTGCGAATATTGGAGGCGTCTTTCGGGCAGACAAGTCCGGCGCTCCTTCCCCAGCTCAAGCTGGTTCATGCATGCACTTTATTTTCCAGCGCTGACGTACCGTATATCGGACGAATCTATGAAATCTATCAACAGCAGCCCAACTTTCACAAGTCGGAGACCGCACCGTCCATCTGCTCTGATTATGCCGTAGCCCTATGTTTGAGCGGGCAGCCGGCGAATGCCGAAGGCTATGCTAAAGAAGG
>CAZSNX010000547.1:273-3458 GCA_964607945.1 uncultured Candidatus Obscuribacterales bacterium | reverse complement strand
GAACTTGCCCACGCCGACGCAGAAAACAAGTCCTGGCGCGGGCAGGCCTTTGTCGATCGGCTGATACGGCTTTGTTGCGGAGATGACGTGCCCCCTGCAGTGCGCGCACGAATATTTGAACTCAACGTGCTTGAGCAGTTCAAATACACATCGCAGAACGCCGAGCTGATAGGACGGCGGCTTCGTGCCAAATGGACGTCTCTGCCGAACGCAGAAAGATTCTCGTGTTGTTTGTGGAACGCTTACCAAATATTGAACTCTTTGGCGATGTTTCTCCAAGTGACTTCCAAGCCACAGGAATCCTTGTTTAGTTCTTGGATCAGGGGCAGACTCTGGTTGGACAGTTGACGGCAGCATCGCACATACCGCGTACAGAGTTGATTAAGATGATGCTGTGTCGCAAGCATTGATTAAACTAGGTACTTCCGAACACAAACCGGAGCTGAACAATTCCTGTTCTAGAGAAGCCGACAATATCGGGTCGCTAGCACGGGCGAGTATCTTCTTCAGACGTTCCCTTTGCAGTCCATAGGTTTTGGCGTTTCGCTTGTAAACCAGACCTAGCCCCTCCAACTGTTTCAGGGCACGAATATGTTCGGCGGGAATCTGATCTAGATAGATGGGTTGAGCAGCATCTAGCCATTTAAGTGTAGGTAACAACGCCACTAAAATGTCCAGCAATTTTCTATCAGTAACGATCATTGTGTTGCTCCAGATAACAATCAGGTGCAAGAACCAACCAGAAAGTAGCTGGACTTGACAGCACCCTTCGGTTCCACTGCTCACATTCCTAACAGCAGCGCATCTCTTCAGACTCGCAACCGGCATTGCACATCGAATCCAAACACCAGAGCTACTCAAATTTAGCCAGTATTAAGCCTCAATAGTACAGATATGAATGCCACATCTGCGCTATGCTACTATTAATTGCGAAGTTGCGCATATTCGCAAGTACTATTATACCCAAAATTGAACCGAAATGGCAAAAAATCGTGCATAAAGCCAACCGCTGCTCGATTCAATGGGATCCTTACTCCACAGGTTCCAGTCGGCATGCCGCGCGAAGGATTAGTCTCGGTCTTTTTTGATCAGTACTAGGAGGTCAACTTGACTACAATTGGCTTATCGAGGGACAGCAGGAAATATGCACTGAAACTGGTTGGCATATGAGTAATCAATTAGTTCAGTTCAATTCAGAGTTTTTCAAGGCACTTGCAAGCGCGCTCCGCATCCGCATTTTGGATGAGCTGAGCAACGGCGAGTTAACTGTCACCGAGCTTCGTACAAGATTGCGCGTCGAGCCTGCTAATTTATCGCAGCAACTTGCTGTTCTTAGATCGAAGAATATAGTGGTTGGGCGCAAACAGGGGAGCAAAATCTATTACAGCTGTCACGATCCGCTCATACTCAAATTGCTCGATGCGGCCAAGGACATTGTTTACAACCATCTCGTGGATGTAAAAGTTATGCTGGAGGCTCCATAGTACTTCGTGAAGTTGAGAGTATCAAACATAAATGACGCATGGATATGTCCATTCAAACCCGACGATCACAGCTTGTCGGCACTGGATGAAATCAGTCTTTAGCATCACTTGGACTGCGGCATTTTTTCTGGAGTGCCCGGCTTCTTCTCCTTCTGACCTTGCTTCCTGGCGGTCTCTTTCTCTTCGCTCTTAAGCAGTGAACTAGCTGTAAATCCCTTTATTCTGTTCACAACCCAGTCATCGACGGCCAAGTACCACGGCTTGTCAGAAATTTTAAGAACGTGACAACTCCTATCCTTTGGCTTGAAAAAAGCATAGGCTACCGTCTTGCCGTCCTTCAATGTCAGTCTACAAGACAGCACCAGACTGTCTGCGTTATAGGTTGGATCTTCCTTTGTGCCGAGAACAGAATTGATGCTAAGTCCAGCAACAGCATCAACCACTGGAGTGGCCACAACATCGTGCAAGGGCTCTGCTTTATCTCCTCTTACCAGTGTCCACTGGCTGTCCGTCTTCTTTAACTGAAAGCTGCCCAAATCAATTATTGAAACTTCGGCAGGCTTGAGAGCAAGAGCACTACGGTCGATCCACTCGCTTGCTTTTCCATTGATTTGATATTCTGAAAGCTCGACAGTGTAGATATCGTTTGTACCAGGCGTCTTCGCATAGACCGTACGGAAACTGGGCGAGGACCCTAGATATAAAGTCCCCAACTTCTGATGATCGCCGTACAACTCAACGGCGCGCTCGAAGTTCTCGGGACCAACCTTGAAGCGATCGGCTGCACCAGCTGTGGTGCTTACAGGATAGCTTTTCTTCAAATCCCTGAGGTGACTCAACAATTGGTTAACGCTATCTGCCGAAGCGCGAAAGCCGAAGTATTCCGGCAGCTGCCACCCCTGCGAATCTTTTTGGAACTCAACTTTTGATGTAGTCTTCCCGTCCGCGTGCCGTTCCTCAATTACCACTCTTGAGACTTTCGCGAAGTCGCACGTTAACAGTGGTCTGCTTGCTTCCACCGGCTGGTATCTCACTTCGGAAAACTTGAGACTCGCAGCCAGTGCCAATTGCACCGCTAGTAGTGCCGAAAGGACGCTGAGTATGCGTTGGCTCGGAACAGTAAATCCTCCGTCGAAGAGAAAGTGCTTTGTGTCGTTCACGATTTTGCCTCCGCAACATTTGACGCCGCAGGAATTGACTTAAGCAAATCTTCAAATCGATTCCGCGCGCGCAACAAGAAGTGTCTTCGCATAAGCCAAACCACCAGAAGACCGGCACATGCCAGAGCATAGTTCAGATACTCAAAGAACATTTCGAATCCCTGACTCATTGGTCTGAGCGTCCAAGCGAAGTGACCTCTCCCCCTGATTGCCAGCAGATCCCGATCTTCCAACGACCAATCGGCGGCGTTCTGAATCAACTCGACTGGCTTTAAATAGTGTGACCCCAAGCTCTCGCTTGCCAGCCAGAGCATCTTGTCAGACAGGAACGAATTCGACGCAAACACTATGATGCGAGCTGACTCCGGCGATTTGGTTATTATGTTTGTGATAACAGCATCTTTCTTCACCTTGGACGCTGTTTCTGATACGGTCTTATCAGCATCTGTTGTCTGGCTGCTTTCAAGAAGCGGAGAGTTCTTGCCGTCGAAGTACGACTTGAACGCCCCTTCGACTGCAACCGCTAAGAGTTTTTTGCCCT
>CAZSNX010000547.1:0-263 GCA_964607945.1 uncultured Candidatus Obscuribacterales bacterium | reverse complement strand
TACCGATTGGGAAGCCCAGCTGCGGCTGCTCGGTGTAGTTAGGCTCAATGAGCGATTCACTGGACGTCCAGGACACAGGAGAACTATGCAGCAGTTCCACAATTCGGCGGTGCTCATTCTTAGATCTGTCAACCGAAATTGGAGAAGGCCAATTCAAAATCACCTGATTAATGCCGGCCGCAATTCGACCTTCGCCTTCCAGTCCCTGCCCGCGAACATCAACGAAATATGGATAAGGAGCCAATGTTGTCTCTTCGACCGTG
>CAZSNX010000546.1:0-3460 GCA_964607945.1 uncultured Candidatus Obscuribacterales bacterium | reverse complement strand
CAACCGGCTGCAGAGTGGTCGCATCAACGAAATGAGGCATCATGCCGTCCACCTCCGGCAAGCTCTCCAAGGCTGTCTTCAAGCACGATCGAACGCGAGCAATCGCCGCCCGCCTCGACAGCAGCCGGTATTCGGGAGCGCTCGATAGCGCGATCGCAATCAAGCCCATACCGGTTGCCGCAGTGCTGCACCATCCTTGAGACAACCTTGCCGAGTGATTGCGCTGGCGGTCGAGAATCAGCCCGTGAGGCAGCTGATTCTCGAGAAAGTATTGCAACGCTTGAAGCTGCAACTCTTCGAGTTGAGCTCTGTCTTGATCGTCAAACATAGCCAACCTCCTTTCGGAAGATGCGACTACATCACCGCTGGAAAACCTTGAGTGACAACTGTCGGCAACATCGGCCCTGACTGCGAAAATCAGGAAAGACGCAATCCATAGGCTGCTCATGGCTTTGTCTCGGTTGTGTTGGAAGAGGTTTGTAAAACTGTGAAAAAACTAGCGAAAAGACCCTACCGTGTTGCAGGCTTCTTGTTCACCTCTTGGCAGTGACTAATCAAAAGAATTCGGCAAGTCATACATGGCGCAGGTGACAAAGAGAGTCTCAACCGGTCTTGAAGACCAGGCTCAAATCCCTTTAAGCGCAGCTAAGAAAGAATCGCCAAGCTACTTTTTTTCAGCGCATGAAATATAGCCGGCTTAATCGCACCGCTCACTCAAGCTAGCCTGCGAGTCGGGTGGGGCTGCTACGTGTCGAAGAATAGATTTTGCACAGCCACCCACTCCAGTTAAAACGCAGTCCCACTGGCAGTTGCCGGCACACACAGAAAGATCGCACTCAATCTTCTCAGCTTGAACACATCACAAGATTACTAATAGTCTTTGATCGTCTATCCAAACGATCAGATCCAGGCCGAACCAAGTCAAGCCCAAAGCAGAACCAACCGGCTACGAACAACGCATACTCAGCCAGCATTGAGCTGATCTTGCTGCCGGGGCTTCCGCCTGACTGCCGCCTGCTTCTGTGGTTAGCGATAGCTTTCAACGTTTGTCCAAGCTCTAACAACTTTCTTGCAGCCACACAGCATTAATCGCCGCGCAAGTGAAAGTTTCTGCCTGCCTGAAATCAACGGGCATCGCGGAGGTCTTCTAATGCACTACCGGCGGTGGAAGGGAAACAATTCCAATGGAGGATTTCTCATCGCAGGCGCCGGATCGCGCTTACGAAAGGTCATTGCACAGTCCGCAAGTAGACATAGCGATTCCGACGTACAATGAGCCTCCCGAGCTTCTTAGCAAAACAGTTCGGTTGTGCCAGGCGATTCTCTACGAGAACAAGACCGTCTGGCTGCTGGATGACAAGCGCCGGCCGGAAATCCAGCAACTCGCCAAAACGTTAGGTTGCCGGTATGTCACGAGAGACAGCAACATCGGAGCGAAGGCCGGCAACCTCAACAATGCCCTGTCTCACATGAAAGGTGAGCTGCTGGCGGTTTTCGACGCCGACGCTCGTCCAAGCTCCAACTTTCTGCAAAAGACAGTGCCGGTCCTTTTGCAGAACCCGAAGCTAGCCTTTGTTCAAGCCGGCATGACTTACTACAACCGCGATCCAATCGACGAGTTCATCGCTACAAAGCCGCTGACTGAGAAGGTAGTAGCCAATCACGAGGTGCGGGTAAAACTGCTCGAAAGCGTCTGGCCCAGCGACTTCAGTGTGTGCACCGGCAGCGGTTTTGTTGTCCGCAGAAAAGCGCTGGACGAAATCGGCGGATTTCCACAACAGACCATCACGGAAGATCTGCACTTCGCGGTGGAAGTGCAACGGCGCGGCTGGCAGAGCGAGCCGATTCACGAACCGCTCTGTGATCTCTCTTGCCCGGATCAGGTCGACGACCTTCGCAAACAACAACTGCGCTGGTGGCGAGGCAACATGCAAGTATTCCTGGCTCTCAAGCCCAATCCGGTTTGGTCGAAAGGCATGCCGCTCAAGGTCAAACTCATGTACGGCGCACTGCTTGTCCACTGGCTGGGCGAGGCAATCTACCTGGTCTTCTTGCTGGCACCCCTGCTTTTTCTCAAGCTGACGGTTTGCTGCCCGCAGGACCTATGGCTAGGTCTCATGCCGTTGCTCCTGTCGGTCAACATCGGGCACCGATGGGTAAGCTGCATCTTCAGAGAGAAGACCTTTTGGTGGTCCACCATATTTGGTGCCATGATGGCCTTCTCGTTCTTCAAGGCTTCGGTAGACTTTGCCAGAAAGCCGATGAAAGCAACCTTCGAGGTAACGAAGAAGACCGGCGCAGCACAATCGAGCTACCCTCAATCCGATCGGCTACAGATGGGGCTCGTGCTTCCCCTGACGGCCTCACTCGCGCTCTACTGCGTCTCTTTGATGCAGGTTCAGTTTGATCGCTTGTTTTCAATCGATCCATTAGGGCTGTACGGACTCTTATTGCTTGCCTGGTGGTTGTGGCACTTCATCGCAATCGGCTCTGCTCTGAGCCTTTGCCTCAAAGGCCAAGTTGCAATCGAATTGTACGCCGCCGGCTGAAAATGAGGCTGGCGCTCGGGAAGTTGGATTTACCAATCCACTTCCCGTATTTTTTGAAGAATTCTCTTATATGTACTAGTACTATTCGAAATGCCGCGACCACTTTTCCTGAAACTCCATATATAGAGATGTGATCGATGAAAGGTTTCCTACTGACTTCGCGTGATATCATCTGGCGACCCTTGATTACCAGGCAATGAGCTGAGGCATCGCTCCGAATGCTGTTCAACAGCTTTACTTACCTTATTTTTCTGCCGATCATAGTGGCGCTCTACTGGCTGCTTCCCTCTGTCTGCCGCCGAGGGCTTCTGCTGGTTGCCAGTTACATCTTTTACATGAATTGGATTCCAGCTTACGGGCTGCTCATACTGCTGCTGACGGTCGTCAATTATCTGTTGGGTCTGGCAATATTCGCCTTTGAAAAGAGTCGCAAATTGATTTTGACTCTTGGACTCGTATTCAATCTCGGCTGCCTTTGTTTCTACAAATACGCGAATTTCCTGATCGATTCACTCTTTCAATCAGCGACCTGGTTACATATAAAGTTAGGATTGCCGCTGCCGGTGCCAACCACCGAACCGATGGTAAACATAATTTTGCCTCTCGGCATCTCATTTTTCACCTTCGAGTTCATTCACTACATAACTGATGTCTATCGCGGCAGCCAGCCGGTGAAGAACTTTTGGAACTTCGCTCTATTCGCAGCTTTCTTCCCATCTCAGATAGCCGGACCGATTAAGCGCTTTCAAGATTTCATGAAACAGCTGCTGGAGGAGCCGGTGTTCAAACCCAGCACATTTCAAGCCGGTCTCTATCTGATCTTTCTGGGATTGTTCAAAAAGATCGTTTTAGGCGACAACCTCGGACAAGTGGTTAATGAAGGCTTCAATCATCTGGATAAGCTGGGAACG
>CAZSNX010000545.1:0-3485 GCA_964607945.1 uncultured Candidatus Obscuribacterales bacterium | reverse complement strand
CCGGCACCGAAAGCGCTGCGGCAGCTGCAGTTAGCGAAAGTCAAACCGAAGCGAGTCAGCTCTTTTCAGATGCTTTGAAATTGTTGCGAACAAATCGCGCCTTTGAAGCGAGGCAGTTGCTGGAACGTGCGGCCAAGCTGGAGCCTGGTTCGGCAGGAATTCACTGCAATCTGGGTCTTTCCTATCAAAACTCGGGCAACCTGGACAGAGCGCTGGCCGAGTTTCAAACTGCACTCAAATTACAACCCAATATGCCGGCGGCAACTTTAAATATGGCTGGCTGCTATCAAAGCATGGGTCAATCACAAACGGCGATCGAATGGTTTCACCGTTATTTGCGCCTCAGACCGACACCGCCTGATGCCAACCAGGTGCAGGATATCGTTGCCGCTATCACCGCTATCAGCAAAAAACCAGGAGCAGATCCTTCCTTGCCGGACTATCTGATAAGTATCACCGCTGATGGCATTTACCGTTGGCCTGCACGCAAACTGCCAATTCGGGTCTACATTGACTCCGGCACCGGTGTAGACGGCTACCGGGACAGCTTCAGCCGGGCCTTGTTGCAAGCTTTCGACACCTGGTCATCGGCATCAGGCAACCGGTTGGCCTATACACTCGTCGCCGAACGGGCCGATGCTGATGTGGTTTGCGACTGGACGAGCAATCCGGTCGAAGTCAGCAAAGCAGGAACGCAAAGCGAGAGGGGCATCGCTGAGGTGATCGCCAATCCCCAAAATGAAATTCAGCGAGCAACGATCAAAATCCTCACCAAGCCGATGTTGGACGAGGGCACACTAAGCGACGACGACATGAAGAAGGCCTGCCTGCACGAAGTCGGGCACGTGCTTGGGCTGCAAGGTCATTCGATGAACAATCACGATGTCATGTTCTTCACAATCGACACCTCGACAGTCTGGCCAGTTCTGACAAAGCGAGACAAGGCCACAATTGCCAAACTCTATGAGCTATATCCAGTGTGGCAACTAGCACCGGCACAGTAGCCGCGCCCGGTTTAATCATGCTCTTGGCGGTCCGTAAGCAAGCAGCGCCCCCCCCTGACAATTAAATATCTACTGTTTCCAGCCTGCTTGACCTCCGATATACTTGGGCGAGCTCACTGGGCGGTTGGGCCAAATCGGCCAGCAGGAGCAGAGGTGGTCTTTTGAGAATGATTGTCGATTCTGTCCAGCGCTTAAGCTCAAGACACGGTGCGAAGCGGCTAACCGCGCATTGCGCTCTGGCTTGCCTGATTTCTGTACTACCGGTATCGGCCGTCTTCGCCCAGCAAACGGAGCAACCTCACAACAATCAGGCTCCGCGCATCATGGTTCCGCAGGAAGACGAAAGGCTAGAGGAGCCGCCGGCACCGGTAAAGGCAAAGTCACCCAAGCCGCAAATAAGTTTTGCGGAGCTTGGCACCAAATCCGATACCAGCGCTCCGCCTTCCAAACTGCTCCTGAAAGGGCAGGTGAATTATCTGGTTCCGAAGGGCACCGGCATTAAGTTAAAACTGGCGACGGTGCCCACACACGGGCTCAAACTGATGGATCGCGACGACGACGGCAATCTTTATCCGGCCCAGGAAGGACAGGAGTTGACCGCACGCACGACCGAAGATCTATATGTCGATGACAACAAAGTCATCCCGGGCGGCACCGTCTTTCACGGCATGGTATCAAAGGTAATCCCGCCGAAGCGAGTAGGCAGACCAGGCTCGCTGGTCATCACATTCGATCGTTTCACCACCCCAAACAAGAAGACCTTCGCCTTTCGCGCCGAAGCGGACAACTATCGCGAGTCCACCCCACAGAGCAAAGCCAGAGGCTTCGGCAGAATTGCCAGTTATGCCGCCGGTGGAGCAATTACCGGCGCGCTTTTGGCTTATCAGTATTTCGGGCCGGCCAGAACTGTCGCCATGCATGGTTATAACGTTGCTGGCGCAGCCGCAGCCGGAGCACTACTGGCCACCGGCTACGCCCTTTGGAAACGCGGCGCGCCGGCAGTCTTGGAGCCGGGTGACGATTTAAACATGTCAATCGACTGCGACCTTCTGCTGCCCGGAGCCGTAGAGCCGGGAGCGAAGCCGGCATCGCACAATCTGCCTGGTTTGGACGTCGAAATCGTCAAGTCGAAAGTAGTGAAAGATGGTCTGGACGGTCACAATCTTCGGGTAGAAATGCTTGTTACAAACGATTCAGACAAAAGACTGAAGTCAATCGACCTATATCTGCAAGATGACAACGGCAGCAAGTTCCCAGTTGCATCCGGCGAGATGGAAGACGAAGAGCTGCTCTTCGATGTCGATCCCCACAGCATGAAACGGGTAAAACTGGACTTCCAGATGGAATATCCGAAACTAAAACGAAAGCTGATCTGGCTCGATCACTCAACTCAAAAGAAGATCTACGAAACTCCACTTCCTTAGGCTGAGAGCCGGCTGTCCGGCAGCTCAAGGCGGAGGAAAACCTTCTAGGAAGTAGGCAGCGACACCGGGCAGCCGTCCTTCGATAACTCTCTTAAACCGCCTGCAATTGAACGTCGTAGTTCAGGCGAACGAAGTCGTATTCAACGCGAATTGATACTGTGCTGTCTGTGCTGAAATCGAGGCGCACCCGGCCGAGGTTGCTTGTGCTGTATTCTTTCCAGTGTCGGGGAACGCAAACAATTACGTTTTCCGGACCCCACTCTTCTACATACGCTTTCAATACCTGACAGAGTCTTTCTTCATCTCGCGGATCTTGAAACATGCTCATGGTGCCATCCTCTCTTTCTAGGCCTGCGGGATTGGTGCTCCCGCTCAATTTGTTAGCACAAGCTTAAGGATTGGGCAGTCGAGAAACAATTGGGGGATTTCCCATTTGATTCGTAGGAATACGAAGGCTGGCGGAATGCAGTCCCAATGTCGCAGTTACGGTATACAGGAGCCGTTGGTTTGGCCCTTGCATTCAATCTGCTCCACCTGAATTGTGGTGTGATGAATGCCGAACTCACCCTGGGCCAGCTCAGTCAAAGCCGACAAGACGATATCCGGCTGCGATTGCTTGTCGATTGCGACGTGCCCGGACATCGCATCGAGGCCGGACGTAATCGACCAGACATGAATATCGTGAACATCAACCACACCGGGCACCGCAAGCATCGCAAAACGCAGCTTTTCCAGATCGATATGGCCGGGCGCCCCTTCCATCAGGATATGAGTACATTCCGAGAGCAACCCCCATGTCCGGGGAAGTATCATCAATCCAATCAGAGCGCTGACAATTGCATCGGCCAAATACCAGCGGGTAAAGAGCATGATAACGGCAGCGATGATTACGCCGACCGTTGCCAGCAGATCCGAGACGACTTCCAGAAATGCAGCCTTCACGTTAATCGAATGGCCGGCATGCCGATGCAATAGCTTGACCGAAATCAGGTTGACCACCAAGCGCGACCAGGTGGCGGTGGCGTTCTTCGGCGACGGCACCACCAACATCGGCGCC
>CAZSNX010000544.1:536-3491 GCA_964607945.1 uncultured Candidatus Obscuribacterales bacterium | reverse complement strand
TAAGAGCACCCAGCGGAGCAGTCAGATCCACCAGCGCAGCTGTCTGATTGCCGGCCTCCTTCAAGAAGGCAAGCTGCTTGCTGAAGAAGGCTTGTTCGTTAGGATAGAAAGGCGGATAAGGATTGCGATAACGATGTTCATACTCGGATGTATTGTCGATCAAACCAATCGGAATATTAGCCGGAATGAGAAGAACACCCGGCTTGAGATCTCCGGAAATATCAGAAAGCGCCTGAGCCATTTGAGTCTGGGCAATCTGCTTGTCTGAAGGCTTGGTCTCGTCCTCCTTCTGCTCAGGCGGTTGGCTGGACGGCGTTAGCAGCTTGCGCAGAGGCAAGTCGTTGCTTAAAATCCAGCCGAGATGGGCAATCGGATCGGCAAATGGCTTGCCCCCCATTTCGCGCAGGTTGACACACGGCGCATAGAATTGAAACGGTTCGGTGGCAGCGGCCGAATTGAGGCTGTTGTCGATGAAGTCCCTGGGAGAAACTCCGATAATCACAACCTTCGGCTTGCGTTTTCCTTGAAAGAGCGCCCGTGAAAGCATATAGCCATCCGACACCATGAAGCCGCCCTGCGAGCAGTTGAAGACGGTGTAATCCCGCCCGAGCGACTTCTTCAAAGCTTCTTCCATCGTCGAAGCCCGCCTATGCTTGAGCACATCCATTGCATGCTGCTTCAACTGCGCATCGGCGGCAAATGTCGCAGAAGCCATTTGAGAACTGCCGATCAGGGCAATATCGGGCGCCCCGGGCTCGTCTTCATAAGCCTTGGCGGTCCACCAGCTAAAAGTCCGATTCTTCGCATTCTTCAGCAGATTTGCAACACTTTGATCCGGATCGGTCTTCGAGGCAGTTGCTGACAAAAGCAGTGACATCGAAAAATTGACCAAAGCAAAACAACTCAGCGCGACAACAAGCGAGCTGCTGACCAGTGCTTTGACCGGCGACTTAGGAGTGCTTATTTGAGAATGTTGTTCTGGCTTTTCTGTCATCTGTTCAGCGTGTTCTCTTTTCGGGTCTCGATTCGGCAAAGAAGTGGCGCTCAAGCTCCTTTCCAGCCAGCGCCAGCGCACTTGAGGCTCTCATATCCACGGTCATAGCTCGAACCAACAAGTCAAGAAATTTTGTTCCGCCAAAAGCGTTCATGTGAACAGTATCGTGAAAGTCCGGTGCTCGAAACGCTTCGAAATCGCAAAGATCGAAATAAGTGATCTTATCTTGATCGCAAATGGCACGCATCGCCTGCTTGTAGTTGTAGAAAACCTGCGGATGCAAGATCATCGCATTTTCGATCGTAACCGGCATATTCACTACAATCAGCTCGATTCGTTCCTTTCGGCAGAATTTCGCCATTTCACGCAAAAAGTAAATCTGCGTCTTGTAAGTAAGCGGATCGGGAGACTTATAACGAGCCTGATACTCCTTCGAATTATCTGAATAAGCTGCAAGTGCTTCTTTCAACGTCGTTGGCGTGGACATCACCGCATTGGGAACTATCTCTCCCGGCAAATAGCTGGGCAACAGCTTAGTCCGGTCCCACCAGGTAAATGGCTTGCCTCCGGCCGGCACCGGCACCGCCTTCGACAAGAATTCGGTCGTCAGATCGACGCAGGCAAGCTGAAAGTCCATCGCCTTTCCATAGAGATAGAAGTTGCGGTGCAAAAACCAGTCTAGTTTAGCAAGAGGCGTGCGGAACATGCGATTGGCTACATCATCAAGATTGACCAGTCTCCGGAAATATTGAAACGGTTCGGTATCGACCGGACTGTTCAGCGTGCTGTCCAAAAAGTCTCTCGGCGCGATTCCGTAAATCACGACATCCGGTCGGTGCGCGCAGTTGACCATTGCACGCAGCGCAAGATACGCATCGGAGGGCATTTGCCCGGGTAAGGCCAGATTGAATGTGCTGAAACTGCCACCAAAAGTGGTGCGCAGTCTGTGATCCAGGTAAGCAGCCTTGTGATATTGAGTTAGATCGAGCCCTTTCTTATGATAGTTGGCATCGCATGCGCCAATCGCACTCACCACCAGCGACGAGCCCAACAAAACCACATTGTGCACTTCCGGACTGGTGCGCAAGTCGTTCATCGCCCACCAGGCCCAGCTCTTATAGGCATAGCGGTACTGATCGAACGAAATGGGAGTATTGAAATCCAAGTAAAAATTGAGCGCGCCGAACAACAAGAGAGCCAACAAGAAGGTGCTCTTTATTCGCCTGGCTGATTGCACAGGCAAGGCGTTATTAACTACTTCTCCCTCTAAGGACATCGGTTTCCTTTTTGTTGCTACAGAGCTGAGCTCCCGGCATCGGCAACTTTATTGCCGGAATGCGGCCGCTGCCAGGCAGATCTCGGCTGAGACCCACTATTCTGCTCAGGCAAGTCCAGAGCCGTTCGTACCGTCTTGTCTTGAGCCATCTGCTCTACGACTAGATCCAACATCTTCTGCCCGCCTCCAGAGTGAAGATGCACTGTATCCATGAAATCCGAAACATTGAACTTCTTGGTGCCTTGCAAATCAATGTAAGTTGCACCCTTGACCGCTGCCAGCACATGAACGCTCTTTCGATAAGCGTCCCAAGCATAATCTTTGATCAGAGTTCGATTGAGATCCGTGATCGGCATCGAGACAACTACCACCTTGATGCCGCGCTGTTGGCAGATGTCCAACAACTCTGCGAAAAATCGCATTTGAGAAGTGAAAGTATCCCATTTGACGTTCTTGTAGCGCTTTCTATACTCAGCCAAATTATCTGCAAAGTGCTCGGCTTTTGACGGTCTGAAGTAAGCTTCCGCGCGTTTCAACTCCGCCGGACGATAATCAGGAACAAGCATTCGGCGCTGCTCGACCGTGTAAGGCTTGGCTCCCTTCGGGACCGGAGTCAAAACGGCCAATTGCTTGCCGACCAGATGAACCCATTCAGAAACGAGGTCTTCCTTTATTCCGTACAAGT
>CAZSNX010000544.1:0-526 GCA_964607945.1 uncultured Candidatus Obscuribacterales bacterium | reverse complement strand
GATCATACTGCTTACGTCACCGAAGCGAATTAAGCTTCGATAGGGGTCGGTGGCGCCCGGATTGGGCAGCAAATTGTCCATGAAATCGCGGGGGCCCAGTCCGTACAGAAGCACCTTCGGCTTGTTCTCGCGATTAAGCAAAAAGTCCGTAATCAGATAAGCATCCGACGGCATCTCACCCGGTAGAGCGAAATTGAAAGTACGAATCGCACCACCGGTCTTCTCTCTGAGCTTGCTCTCAAAATAAGCGCTGTGATGGTGCTGGCTGCCATCCAGACGCTTGTTCAAGAAATTGGCATCGACGCCGGCAACCGGCACCAGCACTAGCGATGACCCCAGAAATACCAAGTCTGGTGCGCTTTTGGCTGCCAGGAAATCCTTTATAGCCCAACCCGTCCAAGTATTTTCCGGAAACTTCTCAGCCGGGACTCTGCCAAAGTCGAATGTCGCAGCAAGCCCACAGACCACCGCAAAGCCGACTGCTGCCATTACAAAGCGGCTCGTCAAAAGATTCTCCAGGAAACAG
>CAZSNX010000543.1:0-3496 GCA_964607945.1 uncultured Candidatus Obscuribacterales bacterium | reverse complement strand
CTAGTTGCGGAATCCCATCGGAAATCAGAACTGCATTTCTGATCAGTTCGCTTGAAGCGGGATTATCAATAATGCGTTGCTGCCAATCAGCCAGCATGGCGCTGCTTAACAGACCTACTTTCGTCTTGGCTGAAAAAACCGCCAGATCCGTCTCAATCGGTTGAGCGTGACTATCACTTACCGGTATGACCAAGAGCCGCTTGACAGTTCTGGATTCAACCGAACCGGCATCGACATCAGCAGTCAGTAGCTTACCTAGTTCCATAAAGGCGTTGTAATGCTCACCGCTCACAATCCTTACCAGAGCCTCCGCTTCAGATGCACCATAAAGCGCCAGCTCTTGCTTGCTGCCAGGCAAGCGCTCGGCTTTCCATCCCAGTGCCTCAAACGCTGCTATGCAAGCGTCAATCGGCTCGCGTCCATTCGTCGGACCGAAACTGTCGATTGAGCCATTTGCTACCTTCGCTTGAGGCTGAATCGGCAGCTGAGCTGCTTGTTCTTCCGGCGCGCCGCCAAGACTACCTACAGTTGCAAGCCTCAATTCGTACTCCCTGATGCGCTCCTGTACGGCTTCAGATTGTTTGCGCAATACGTCCAATTCCCGCTCTAAATCGGAAAGACCGGACGGCGAAACTCTCTGAGCCAAATCGCCGGACTCCTTAGCCTGGCGAGCAGCAGCGATCGCTTCTCCTGGTGTCACAAAGTTAATGGTCCCCGGCTGTCCATCATCTTGACCGAACTCAGTATCGGCCACAGCAGCCTTCAACGCTCGCTCCTGTGCTTTGGTCTTGGTCATTTCCACCGTTATCGGGACAGGAACGACATGATCTGCCAGCGATTCCGGCAGACTGTTTGACTGTTGCAGAATACCGCCGGCCGGGAATCTGCCCTCCTTAACCCGCTTAGCGAAAGAAAAACTGAGGCAGAATCTTCCAGCTCGAATACGATCGTCTTGAGAGAGTGCAACCTTTTCCTTCAACTTTTCACCGTTCAAGAAAGTGCCATTGGTTGTGCCGACATCGCTCAGATAAAATCGACCGCCCTCGAAACTAATAATGAAGTGAACCGATGAAACTGTCGTGTCGCCAGAGATGACAACATGATTGGACGGACTCCGGCCCACCTTGCAAATCGGATATGGAATGGAAAACTTCTTGCCTGTCGCAGGCTCGTTCAAGTAAGCCATTTCGTCTGTTTCTGCCGGCGGCGGCACCCGCATGTAAATCTTTTCGGGACCCTGACTGTGATCAACTCGCAGCCCGGTCACAGTGGTAGTGACCGGACAGTCACCATCCTTGTGCCGTTGCCTACAGATATCGCATAATTCCAAGAGCTTCTGGTCCCCAGACAACATTACCTGCCGCCATTCTCCAGGTGGCTAGCAAGGTAGTCTCTTCTCCTTATTGCCCAATTGTACGAACAGTTAAACCAGCCATCCAGTCGAGTCCTCCACCGTGTTAGGATGATGCTCAAATCGACCGGGACTGGACTCGAAGCAATGGAAATTATCTCGCCAAACACAAGAGTGCAACCTCAGTCTGCACGGATCAACAGCAGCGGTCATTTAGTGATCGCAGACTGTGACACTGTCGATTTAGCAAGCCAGTTTGGGACTCCGCTTTACCTTTTGGACGAGCTGACGATTAGAAAAGCAGCAGAAGCAATCAAAGCCGGGCTTGCGAATTATCCACGAAGTCGGGTGCTCTATGCCGGTAAGGCATTCTTATGCTTGGCGATGTGTCATTTGATTGACGATCTCGGGCTTGGTCTCGATGTCGTCTCCGCCGGAGAACTGCATACCGCAACCGCCGCCGAGTTTCCACCCGAGCTTATTTATATGCACGGCAACAACAAGTCGCGAGAGGAGATTCAAGAAGGTCTTCAGGCCGGCGATGTGAACATCGTGGTAGACAATCTGTCAGAACTTAAACTAGTCGGACAAGTTGCCGGTGAGCTTGGCAAGAAAGCCAGAGTACTTTTTCGAGTGACCCCCGGTGTAGTACCTGACACTCATCATTACATCGCAACCGGACATACCGACAGCAAGTTCGGCATTCCACTCGATGACCTCGAGGCGGCGGTAGCAGTAGCCCTCGAATTGAAGGAAACAATCAATCTCGCCGGACTCCACACTCATATCGGCAGCCAATCGCACGAAATTGAGCCTTACATTGAAATGGTCGAGATCCTCGCTGATTGTTTCAAGGAGATCAAAGCGACTTTCGGCATCGACCTGCCTGAGCTCGATATCGGCGGCGGTCTTGGTATTGCTTATGTGGAGAGCGATCGTCCGATTGCTATTTATGATTGGGCCAAGGACGTGTCTTCGCAAGTATTAGAATCATTCAGCAATCGCCGGCTGCCGCATCCCTTTTTGGTAGTTGAGCCAGGCCGCTCGATAGTCGGCACCGCAGGGGTCACCCTCTACCGAGCCGGTCACTCCAAATCATTGCCAGGCGGATTGCGCTACTTGGCTGTCGACGGAGGAATGGCAGATAATCCCAGGCCGGTAACCTATCAAGCCAAGTACACTGCATGCGTTGCCAACCGCATGAGCAATTCGACGGCTGACGAGCCGATTACTCTTGCAGGCAAGTACTGTGAGTCCGGAGATATAATCATTAAGGATGCCTATCTCGCAGCAGAGAGCGGCGACCTGATCGCAATCTTCGATACCGGCGCTTACAACTACAGCATGGCGTCGAATTACAATCGAACCGGGCGTCCGGCTTGCGTGCTGCTGTCTGCGGGACGGGCCGATGTTATCATCGAGCGCGAAACTAATGCGGACCTCCTTAGGCAAGACCGTATTCCGGATCGTCTTCTTAACCGTCGAATTGCTCGATAGTTGCAAGACCAATCCGGACGGGAAGAAGAGTATTGAAGGGGAGCCGATCGATACTAACCAGAGACACGGATAGGTTCAACCGATGGATTTTCTGGAAAAAATAGGACTCGATCTCGACAAAGCATCTACAGTCATCGCGACAGTAGGTTGGCTGACACTGATCAAAATTGCAGCCGAGATTTTCATTTTGGTCTACGCTTTGATCTGGATCTGGGTGCGCATCCGTGGTACACAAGCCGAACGCCTTCTGAAAGGCGTGCTGGTCCTGACGTTCATTTGTATTTTGTCGGCCTTGGCAGGCTTTACCTTAATCACCTCAATTCTGCAGCAATTAATTCCGGTTGCAGTGCTGGCACTGTTGATCATCTTTCAGCCGGAAATTCGTCGTGGGCTCGGTTATCTTGGACGCTCGACTACACTAAAAATTGACTTCTCGCTGTCCAATAGCGACAAGGTCAGGTCACGCTTCGTGGTCGATCAAATTATAATCGCCGTGCGCGAATTGGCACGCACCAAAACCGGTGCGCTGCTGGTGGTAGAACCACTGGAAGGCGAACGCGATTACTTGAGCCCGGGCATACCTGTTAATGCTGATGTGTCCAGCAGCTTGTTCTTGAGCATCTTCTTCCCGAACTCTCCATTGCATGA
>CAZSNX010000542.1:0-3505 GCA_964607945.1 uncultured Candidatus Obscuribacterales bacterium | reverse complement strand
CGACAGTTTGGCTGATAAGTGTCGGCGCGGTCTAGACAATTGATCCGTTAGCCCCGCAATCCTTGCGGGCTTCGGCGAGCGCTTGTTCCAACTCTTCCACCTTTCCCGCCAGTTCTTTCACGGCATTGACAAGCACAAAAGGGAGAACTGAAGCATCGTAGATTCGAAGATCATTTATATCGGGGTCGCCTTCCACACCGCCAGGAACGAGCCGAATCATTTCGGGAAAAATCTTTTCGATTTCCTGGGCGAGCACGCCAATAGCTTCTTGCCCCGCTGGAGTGCCAGCTCGGCCATTGTAGCGGAAGCGCACTGGCCGCATCTTCAGCAACTGGGCAAGACCAGCTTCCAGCTCGCGCACGTCCTCCTTGACACGCGCGTCGGAAGGAGGCCCCAACCATTTCCCTGTTGTGCTAAACGCATCGCCTCTGACCTGCAGCAGCGCAGTACCAGCACCGGGCTGATCAACATCGTCGCCCACAACCACTTTGCCAGTGGCGGAAATCCCAAGTTTGACGTCGTCTCCATTCTGACAAAAACTGATTTGCCGCCCACTGACGGCATTAATGTGAACGTTGCCGTTCGGCCCTTGCCGCAGGGCGTAATTACTATCTAAAGCATGTTTTTTATGAGAAAATACTGCATACCCACCAAAGACACCTGCGGCGCCGCCATTGCTGCATACCACGTTGCCAAAACGCACCTGTTCTGCTGCGCCAGAGTTGTCATCAAGGTTTACTTCCAAGCGGTACGTTGGAGGACTAGTGGAAGAAAATCCACTGCCAATGCCCACATTACCCCCGGTATAGGCCACCGTACCACCACCCAAGGGTTGGAAAGCCCCGAGTCCCGCGCTGAGCTGAGCAATTACACCAGAGATATCGTCAAATTCCGCTTCCAATCCATGGAATTTCACATTGAATCCCTTTTCGCCGCCCGCCTGTACGACGTCTTCATTGTCAATCCAGTCTTCATGCTGGAAAGTCCGTTTGTAAGTAATGTTTGCCATGATTCGACCTCTCTTAGTCAGTTAAATTGCTGATATTTGTAAGTAATATTTGCCATAGTTTGGCCTCTCTTAGTCAATTGAATTGCTTTAATTTCAGACGGCAATCCCTCATACTCGGAAATCCGGGAAACTATAGGCTGGAAAAGCTTTCTGTGGATCTTGCTCAATTTCCACTACATGTTTCCGTATGTTGCCGGTCGCTACCTCGACACCAATAGGATGAAAAAAATTCAGAATATTCATGATGAGATCATACTGATGCTTTGGAATAATTGCGTTAGTAGCCTCGAGTGAGGGCTTTAATCTGATTTCAAACATATAGGGAAAGGTGCTGTTCGGATCCTGCTCGAGATAGGTGATATTGAACGCCGCAAGGCCAGGATGGAGAGGTGTGAATCTCACTGTGGAGCGCAGCACAAAATCAAATGAACCGCGGCCCTCACCTGGTTGGCCCAAGCTCCAATTAAAGCTGCCGGTACCCGGCAAGACGTCAAAACGAACGCGGATATCTACCGGAGTCCCAACGACCAGTTCGTCTCTCAAAGGCACAAGAGTGCCAGCATGAGCAATCTCAATTTTGTCTCCAAGCGCAACAGAGCAATAAATCTGTGTTCCCTTACGCTGCACGAAGCCGAAACCAGCTTGGTGCGCTAAGGCACCTAATTGGTCAGGTTTAATCGTAGTATGCGAAATTAATAACGCCCGTCCAGCCCTGTGCAATTCCGGATCTGCCGTATCGAACGCTTTCAGCACTTGCAGTCCGGTGGCTAATCCTGGCTGTGCTTTCAGTAGAGCCTTGAATGCTCTCTCCAGGACAATCTGTATTTTTTTATTGTTCGGATCAGCACCGTAATTCACACCGACCTCGTTGCTCGTGATTAAATAGATTGGGTTGATCGTTTCTATGAGCGATCCTACAGCCTCAGCTTCTGAGATATTCCTATCCCCGTTCGCAGCGATCGTGGCCTGGTCGGCAAGGGCGTCGATGCTGATCCGGATCGTCCGAGTTCCACTCACTACACGACGTCGGAAAGTGTATTCGATACGCACTGTGATTTCGCCTGGTGCATCGGCGGCTAGGCGCAAATGGGGACGCATTGCCAGAGGCGTACGCAAAGCCAGGATTACCAATGCGTTGAGTGCATGAGAAGCTGCTGCCGTTCCATCTACCCCACGAGTTATTGTCCAGGTGGTCGCGGCAATTGCAGTAACCTTCATCACCTCATCATCAATACGAATTTTAAACGGCAGACTGGACGGAAAACCAGCAGCTGATGTGACTGTGATTGTTGTCGTAGTCGCATTAATAGCAACCGATAAAGTAGCCTGCTCATATGGCTCAAAATGTGCCTGGCCAGCGCCACATCTAATGAGTGTCCAGTTGATCTGTCCAGAACTGGGTAATACTTCCGGAGCAACATGAAGACTGATCGCCTGATCAGTAAACAGATCAATACCGACCACTGGCGGTGGCGTTTCAACGACGATCTCCAACTTTTCGTCTGCGGCAACCGAAGCATAGATGTGTGTCTCAGCGTTAAGCACAAAATCAAAACCGGCCCGATGCGCCAGGACACCTAATTGATCAAGTGAAATATTCTGATGACGCATCACTACGGCTCGACCCACCTTGTGCAATCCCGGATCAGCTTCATCAAATGCCTTATCGACCATCAGATTTCCTGCAATCGGTGGGCTGGCAGCAGCAAGCAGTTCCACCAGCGTATCAAGCCGCGCTTTGAGTGCGAATTGCATGAGGTGATTATTGGGGTTGGCACCATAATCCATATTCAGGCGGTTATGGTTCAGCAAAAAGATCGGGTTGAAATCGACATCCTCTTCAGGTAGACCGGACACATCGCTCTCTTTCGTGAGCGAGCTACCGTCTCGATCGATGTTTTGCCCACTAGGGAGTGAAGCTGGAAGAATACGTCTCAATTTGCTTGCCCCAACGCTGGAGCCATCATTTTCAATCAAATCAAATGATTCGGCCTCCCCATTAATCTGCACGAGGTTGTTGATTGTTGCCAGCAGAGTATTTGGTGTGGGCAATAACCAGCGCTCGAAGATGCCTAGCCGCTGTCGGTAAGCCTCATCTCCCTCTCCTAAAACCGGATGAAAATCCGTGCGTGCTATCCTTGAGAGGCGTACTTCGTCCACGACCCCAGATAATGAGTGACCAATAGCGCTGCGGCCGATGCGAATAATCTCAGTATTCGTTAATACTCCTACCTTACTGATATCATCACTCGGGCATTCTTCACCATCCACAAACAACCGCGCCCGCTTACTGGTTCGATCAAGTATTCCTGCCAGATGATGAAACTTACCGTCAGCGATATTGAGATCAGCGAAGATCTCAATTTGCTTAGTTCCATCAGATACTGCCCACCTCACATTGTTGGCAATGCCTCGATCTTGAAAGTGGGCCATCGAAAGTACCCATCCTGCATCAGTAAGCGTGCCGGCAGGATTTACCTGTCCTTTGAGAAGGAT
>CAZSNX010000541.1:0-3524 GCA_964607945.1 uncultured Candidatus Obscuribacterales bacterium | reverse complement strand
CAGACCGGAGCTGAAGGTGATCAAAAATCGTATCAAGCTCAATCGGGCGCAGCTGAGAAACGCCTATGGCAATATCGTTCCTGATCCCAATTTCAATGTCGGCGAATCGGTTTCCAACAACCCGGCCACCGGTCCGAAACTGCGGGGAATTTTCGTAACGCTGAATATCGAGGTGCCTGTCTACACCTTTCAACAGGGCGATATCTTTCGGCTGAAGGCTACTGAAAAGCAGCTGCAGCTGGAGTTTTTGTCAGTAAAAAATCAGGTTACCGGTGAAGTCTCCGAGGCTTATCAGAATTTGGTCGTAGCTCGAAATAGGATTCGCACTTACCTCGAGCACGTGCTTGCCGATTCGGATGAAGTTGCCAGGTTGGCAAGAAGAAGCTATGAGGTCGGCCAATCGGACATCACGTCTACTTTGCAAGCTCAGCAGGCCAACATTCAGATTAGAATTCAGTATCTTGATTCTGTAATGGCGTATCAGCAAGCATATACGGATCTGGAAAGATCGGTTGGAGAACCTTTGGAATAAGCGGCAAGATGCTCGCGAGGCAGAATTGAATGAGAACGCCCGTAAAAATGTTGAATGCCCTGCTGGTTCTAGCTCTTGTCTTGAGCGGGGTCCCGGCACTGGCTGCGACAATTGAGTTTACGCCGGATATTACCGGTAAGTCGGGGACGGTGCGCGGCAAGATACCGCTTGAGAAGCTGGCTGGTGTCGATATTCCGCGCGGACGCGTCGCTTTCAAAGGCGACCAGATGGAGGTAACCACGGTGCCTGAGTGGCAATTCGATCGCACCGTCGTACTGTCCGGACCGGTTCTTCGAGCAGAGGCTCGCGTGGAGCGTGGTGATGCTTACATCCACGGTTTCGCCTATCTCTCTGATGGGGACTGGCTAAGTTATATCAGTCCGGCGATTGTCAGAGAGATTCTGGTGACAGACCAATCTGAGCTGATCGGTCAAGTCAGCAAGATTGAAAATGGCTTCGTCGAGTTCGTGGAGCTCAATGGGCAACGCAGCCAAATTCCGGTTGCCGCCGTTAAAGCGATTTATTCGCCGAAAGCATTCTACTTCGACATGCAGGCACCGACACCTGGCGCAGTTGCCGGTCAAGCATTTCAAACGGAGGTGAATCGGATTGCAATCCGGCCCAATTCCAGATTATTTCGAACTGCAGCCATCAAAACGGAGCTACGCAAGCAATCTGATGGCGATCTCACTACCGGACAGTTGGTGGCGATCGGAACCGCCATCAGTGCCTTGCAGATCGGACAGATGGTGCCGATGCTGGTTTATCCTATGACCAGCAATCACCTCTGGCGCCAGGCTAATAGTGTGCAATACCAGAGTCTTGCTAATCCGTTTGGGTTCCAGCCAATCGTTGGTGTCCCAGTCACTTCCGTGCCACCACCGCGGTAGAGTACTCTGATAGGTGCGTTTGTTTTGTAGGGGCGGCTCTCGTAGCCGCCCGGTTCTTTGCATTTCACCAGCGTCTCGGGTGGCTGCCAGAGCTGCCCCTACAGGATTGCACTCTCGGTGACTAGATACGCTGCCGAATCCATTGAGCTATTTCGTATCGCAATGAAGGCATCATTTCATAGCAGCCATGACTGGCATTGGGAATAAATAATAGTTTCTTGTCAGCAGAGCTAGCCAGCTCGTAGATGGACTTGGTATCACTTGCCGGTGCCAAAATATCCTTTCCGCCGCCGACGACCATCAGCGGACAAGCTATTTGCCTTAGATCCGACGCTCGCGGCATGCGTACTGCAAAGCCTCGCAGAATATCTTCGGCACCATCGGTGAGACTTAGTTCCTCGCGACGCACTGCTGGCAATAGTCTTTCGATTGTCGCTTCGAGCTGATAGGGCGCCGACAAAGTTGCCACCGCTTTGTAACGGTCCTGGTTGAGCAGCGTAAGTGTAAGTGCCAGTGCTCCGCCAATGCCGAGCCCATGCAATGCCAGTCGTTCCGGATGAATCTCTTTGTGTTGAGTTAGGAATAAGTAGAGCGAGTTGCCCAGTATTTCAAAGTCGCCGGAATCAAGGTGATCGTCGAGGCTCTCACCGAAGCCAGGCAGGTCAAAGGATAAGGTGGCAAGACCCATCTTGAGAAAGGCATTTTCAGTGTAATGCAGCTCTTCTTTGGCGGAATTGACGCTATTGACGATTACGACGCAGGGGACTTGAGCGTTGCCCTCCATCAGCGGCAATCTCAAGTAGCCCTTCAGGCTGCCTGACTGGTAAGGAATCTCTACTGCGTTTGCGGCGTACTCGAAATGCGGTGCCGCGTGCCTGTAACTCTTGGAGCATCTGGCATAAAAGAGTGAGCGGTTGTCCTGATCGCGCAGGATTAGCAGTTGAGCATAAAAATCCCAGAAGGCGGACTGCAAGTAGTGTGATGCGGCACGAGGTGTCAAGCCCAAATCATCCCAGTAGATAGCCTTTTCATGCAGATCGCCGGCGATTGAGGAAAAGATATGAGGCAAGTGCTCCCAGCGCTTGGTATGCCGAATTGAAGTTTCGACCTCTTCGCGAATCAGCCCATTAGCAGCTGCGCGATTTACCAGGAAAGAAGGGATTGACCGGCCGCGCAGGGTGCTCAAGATTCGGCTAAAGAAATTTGATTGCGCGGCATGTTTGCGAACGGACGATGCCATGCGTTGCGTAATCGGTAATGCTTCTTTGTTGGTGGGTCTAACCACTTTGAATGCACCATCTGAATCGGAAGCTGTTGTCAGCTGTCCGCAGTTATGAGTGAAAACGATTTACAAGTGGCGCTTATTCTACAGAAACTGCCTGAATCAGACCTTAAGCAACTAGCAGTGGAGCGTGTGCTTTGCATCTCTTGGTATGCCGTCAGAGCTGTAAATAGTTAAAACCACAGTTTACTTAGATCACTCTAAAAACTTTTGTTCTTATAACAAGTAAGCTGAGTATTTGATCAGGTTGAGTTAAAGGGACTCTGTTGGCAACCGGCTATCCAACATGCGATGAAGTTGTGCGCTCGTGTGTTTTGCGAGCGTTCCTGTTGTGCCTGTGTTTGATTTCGCCGGTGGTGCAGCCGGCATACAGCCAGGGACGAGATCAACCGCTGGGCAACTTGAGATTTCAACCGCCAACTCCGCAGCGCGTCTTTACACTGCGCGAAGCGGTAGATGTTGCCCTTACTAACTTTCCGTCCATTCAAGCGGCGCGATTCAAACTAAAAGCAGCGCAAGCCGACATAACTCTGGCTAAAACCGCGTACCTGCCTTATTTGAATCTTGACATTCAAGAGATGCGCAACAGTCAGAATCTGGTCGCCAGAACAATTATGCCGGCGGTATCCGGCTTGGATGTCATACCGATTCAATCCGGGCAAGAGAGCAATAGCTCCAACATGCGGAGCATATTCGGCAACAACATGGGTGCCAACCTCTCCTGGCTGGTGTATGACTTCGGACAACGGGGCGCTAACGTCGATGTCGCCAGAGCTGAGACAAAGCTGGCGCGAGCAAACTTGCGCCTGACTCAGCTCGA